>JANQGW010000227.1 GCA_028282905.1 Sedimentisphaerales bacterium
AAAACGCAGCCTATGCTATTCATAGGCGAGTATTTTCAACGACGCCGGGCGAAGCCGCAGTAGGCATAAGCGGCTGCAGCATTTCTTGACATGCTCTAAATTCGTATTTTCACATGTATTCCTTCTGAAATAGTTTAAAACGAAGCTGGAAGCCTTGAACTTTTGAGATCAATTCGGTATTCTATTGGAAAAGAAGTTCAGCGGCACAGCTGAGCTAAAGATAAAGTGTTAAATTGGAAATGTGAATTCTAACCAAAGGGGATTATGATGAAGCAGATTCACAGACGCCAGTTTATGGCTGCGGCGACGGCTTCGACGGCAGCAGTACTGGCCGGAAGCAGACCATTGCACGCGGAAGAAACCAAAAAGAAACCCTCCCCCCGTTCCAATCCGATTGCAGTTTCGACATATTCCTTCTGGAGGTTCAACAAGGGGCAAAAGCTGCCGATTGAGGACTGCATCGAGCAGGCCGGCGAGATGGGCTTTGACGGCGTGGATATCCTGCACAGGCAGATGAGCAGCGAGGAAAACGGCTACCTGCAAAATCTGAAACAGCGAGCCATGATCAATGGGCTGGATTTGTGCGGAATGTCGATCCATCAAGGATTTGTCTCGCCGGACAAAGACAAACGGCAGAAGAACATCGACCACACGATCAAGTGCATTGAGCTGTGCTACAAACTCGGCATTCCCTGCATTCGTATCAACACCGGCCGCTGGGGAACGACGAAGAGTTTCAGCGAACTAATGGCCAATCGCGGCATCGAACCGCCGCTGGAAGGCTATACCGATGAGGACGCGTATCCGTGGGTGATCGAGTCGATGGAAAAGTGTCTGCCGACAGCGGAAAAGTGCGGCGTGACCATGGGACTGGAAAACCACTGGGGCTTGGGTCGTACCCCGGAAGGCGTGATGCGGATTGTCAATGCCATCGATTCGCCGTGGGTCCAGGTGCTGCTGGATACGGGCAACTTTCTCGAGGATCCGTATGACAAGTTGGAAATTTGTGCGCCAAAAACCGTGTTTATGCAGGCTAAGACCTACTACGGCGGCGGGACATGGTACACACTCGACCTGGACTACCCGCGCATCGGACGCATCATGAAAAACGCCGGTTTTACCGGGTATGTGTCGCTGGAATTTGAAGGCAAAGAAGATGCCCGCACTGCGATCCCGAAAAGCTTGAAAGTCCTGCGGGAAGCGTTCGCGTGAGATATCACAGATTTTTGAGGATTTTTTTGAACAGGATGAATGGGATATCTATTAGAAGCCGCAAGATCAGTTTAAGCAGAAACAGAGGCTCTTGAAACGGGCTTTGTAGAGACAGATTTATGCAGTATAATGCAATGTAGTTGAAGCAGGAAGTTGTGATTGCATTTCATTGGGAGTAGCGATGAATGAATCGTTTCGCGTATCCGGATATCCGGTGTCACAACTCATAATAAGCGGAATCATCGGCACTGTGTCTTCGATCCCGATCATCGTATTATGGGTTTCAGGGCGGACCATCCACATTGCCTTGGCCCTCGCTACGGCAGGAATGCTGGCGATCTGCATACTGGCTGTGGTTGCCAAGGCGTTCGTTATTATCTCGATTGATTCTGAAAAGAAAAAATTGTACATTCAATGGAAATCCTATTGCGGGATCATCTCGAAAACCAAGGAGCTTTGGATCAAGGATATTCGCAAGCTTGTTTATAGTGTCACAACATTTGGACGCACATCACTCAGTTCTTCACAATCCCGAACAGATCACACCAGTTCCCGCTCCTCATTCTACGCTGATATGGCTAATGGATCACATGAGTATCTCTCACCAAAATCACAGGCAACATCAGGGCTAAGTAAAAAGCTGGGATTAGCGATCTCAGAGTACCTTGACATTCCTTTTGTCCGCCGTAAGGGCGGCAGTGGTCACTTCCAGGAAGAGTCGATTCGAAAATAAGTACTCCCACATCTTTAGCAACGGATTGACCATCTCCTGCATTATAGCCGCAGTGAAATAATTCAACATTATCCAGCCAGAGTAATATGCACTAATGGAATCCAATACTCACTTCTTCAAAGTCTCTGCAATCCGCTGAATCATCATGGGAGCACATCCTTCATAGTGGTTATTAACGTTGACAATCGACAGCATTTTACTGGCCTGCCCTTTTTCTTGCATCAGTTGTTATGAGGGTATTTCATAGTATTCATTATTTTGCAGAAGTGCCTATTGCATATAATGTTCGATGGGTCGCGATATAAAGTGTATTGTTAGCCGCAATTGGGGATGCGTCTATGGGGCCATCAAGTTTAATCTCCGCTAACACCTTCTTTTGCTTCTTTGCGTCAAAAATAAAAACTTTTTTACGGCGGTTACCAATAATTACTTTCCCGTCAGCGACAAGAGTCGATGCCCAGATTTCCCCTCCGGTGTCGTGAGTCCAATAGGCTTTGCCACTTTGTATATCGATACAGTGGACCACCCCATCGCAATCGGCAATGAACACGAGGTCATTATAAACTGATGGAGTAGAGCTGCAGTGTTTGTTCAGATCATAGGACCATATCAATCCTGTGCCAGTGACATCACCTGTCTGAGTCGCATCGATGCATTTAAGCCAAGCCTCTCTTTTGCCCCACCATATATCTCCACCGGCAGCAACATAAACACGATTCTCATGAAAGACAGGCATGCCAGTAATATTGCTGGCACTAACTTCCCGATTTCTCATGTAGTTGTGTGGGTCGTCTTTTGGAGCATTGGTGTCACAATTGAAATACCAGAGACGTTCGAGGATTTGGAGAGTTTTTTCTACAGGCAGAGAATCGAGAGCCTTGAAACCATAGCACACACCGTTACCACCACCAAAGATAATCTGTTTTTGGTTGTTAATGTGCCCAAGGCAAGGTGATGCCCAGGTACAATGAACAATCCTATTGCCTATCCGTTCGTCATCCTTAGCAATGAGTCGTCCGGTGTTTTTATCTACAACGATAAGACTGGGGGCATTCGGACGACGTATTTTTCTGTGTGTGTTATCAACCCCGTTGCCGGTATTAAGGTAAAGCAAATCGCCATCGATCAAGATGGAGCTATGAGCAGAATCGTGAGGGTACATATTGACGGGTTCCGTTTTCATATCAAGTGTCCAGATAATATCTGCGTCAAGCGAACTGACTTCCACTGGATCATTGCCCGGCAAAACCATCATCGCTCCTTCGTCTTTGAATGGCCCGTCGTTACCATCATGCTGGCCGTTAATATCCAGACAAAATATTTCGGCACGGTTACCAACGACATAAACACGCTCACCTTCAACAGTCGCGGATGAGCAGATACCACCTTTCGGCCAATCAAGATAAATATCACCTTGAAGTTTTGGGGTAACAAGTTGCCAGAGAAGTGCACCCTCGGTTTCATCCAGACAGAGAAGAACACCGTGGTCACCCTTATGACGTGGATCGCGAGGCTTTTCATTGTTTGTACCGACAAACACCTTGCCGTTAGCGACAACAGGAGTCGAATAGCTCTGAGAACCCAAAGGAACGGACCACTTGATATTTAAACCTGTTTCAGGATTGAATATTGCTGGGATATTGATTTCGGAAGAGACCATATTTCGGGAGCGTTGCCCCCACTGAGGTTGATCTTTGGCTATGAGCGGAACACTCATACACAAAGAAAAGATGAACACTGCAAAAGTGTTTCTTATTGTGATTGAACTTTTCATTTAAATTCTCCTTGCTGGTCGTTATTGGCAAGGTTTTTATTGCATTAGTTACAAAGCAGCACGGCAACGATGTCGTTTCTATTTGACATACCGAATTGAGGTATTGTACTTGTAAGGACTTGTTTTGTCAATAATTGACCAAGGTACTGTGCCGACAGTTTTTAAATCACATCACGTAAAATCATTTTATCTTCCACATCAGGAACTCAAAATCTACTTTTGTATTGCCTCTGAAATCCGCTGGATCGTCATGGGGGTACAACCCTCATAATGGTTATTGACATTGGTAATTGAGAGGATTTTATTATCAATGTTAGTCTTAACGAAATCAACAAGTGACTGAATATGCCGGTTTCTGTCATCAACGACTTCACTCCATAGCTGCCCATAGTTACCCTTTGAATAGAGAGGCATGAATTTCAATTCCGGACCCAAGAGGCCTTTTTCTTTTTTCTCAAACAGTGTTTAACAAGTCCGATTGGGCTTGCAAGTGGAGGGATTCTTGGTTTATAATGTACCTATGATGAAATCACCGGCTGTCATTTTATGGGTTTGTCTTTTGTTGGTGGGATGCCAAGTTCCTTCTTCCCCCTCAGACAGGCATTATGATCAGGTATCCCGTGAAATAGAGCAACTAATGTCCACTGCGGACATTGGTGACAATATAAAGATTGTTGTCAATTCACTGACCGTCAGCACCGAGGACTCGTTCACAATCGATACGCTCTGGCGATACGCAGACAAGAATATTGCGATTTCTAACCGCCCTGATGTTTATGCCAAGTCGGGATTGCAGATTGGGGTGGCGGGGGAGAACTTTAAAGCCCGGCTTGATATAACCAGGCAGCAACTGAAATCCTCTGAAGAAAGTGAAATATTCTTGCTCCTTGCCGACGGCACTGCTGGATTTATCAGTATCGGCCGGCAAATTTCCGTACCGCGTTTTTACTATTTTGGGCGATGGTATTCTGAAGTTGCTTATGAATTTCGCCAGGCCGGCCGATCACTGGAAGTGGCGGCGCGAAAGCTTCCTTCCGGCTTGATCGATATTGAGCTGACACCCGTTTTTTCAAAATTTCTAAATAACGGGGGAGATCTGAAACTCACCGAGCTTTCCACAAGGGTTACAGTTCGGCCGGGGCAGACAATCGTAATCGGAGGCGGCAACACCTCACAGGAAGATGTTGCGACGGCTCTGTTCAGTTACAGCAAAACGGGTCTTAGAAGAAAAACACTCATCACCGTAACACCATATGCCAATTGAAGTCTGTTGGCGCTATACGTATTCACAGTCTTTGCAGTGGCAATTCGGGTTGCCAATAAGGGGCAAAAAACTTGAACTGCGACACGTGGATTTACGATTTGGACTAAATTGTTGGTTCATTGCCTTATGATCAAGGGGGGCAAATGAGTATTCAGCACTGTGTTGAACTGTCTTGGATCCAATCCCTTGCCGGCTTTAGTTCTGCTACTTGGCGATAGAATATCTGGCTCTTGGAAGGTTTTAGTAGGAGTTTGGTTTCCTGCTTAAAGTAGACTGATTAGGGCGAACGATGTCTAAAGAACGGAACCGGTTGACTGTCAATCGTCGGAGACCCTAAACGGCGAGCAACACCAGGAACCGAAGAACACAGGGAAACCGGAACCGATTTGCATACCAACAGCCGACCAAATGGAAAGATTGAGATTTGATATACGCACAAAAAAAGCCCACATCTCTTTCTAAGATATGGACTTAGATTGATTCGGGGTGACAGGACTTGAACCTGCGACCTCATGACCCCCAGTTTAAAAGGGGATTTCGTAAGTATTTATCAATAAACGATTAACATCGCTAAAATAAAGACTTATGATGCCGACCGAAAAACAACCTAACGTCAACAGTAGCCCAAATGTGCATCGCTGTTGCAAATTCTGTTGCAAATAATAGACTTGGATTAACCTTAAATAAATAAAAAACTGCGATTATTTTTTGTAGGCAGGAGAAGTATAAAAAAATAGGGCGGCTCGAAAGCCGCCCCGTAGTCAAACTAGCATTTTACCAAGAAACGGAAAAATTCTCCGTTTTTTGGGTAGACTAGCCGTCCGGTTCGCCAATGCCGGAAATAGCGGACATATATCCACTTATGACCGGGAGGCGCAGGACATCTGCGTTGATCTTTAGCCATGCTAAAAATCTCCCAAACGGACTTGACAAACGGGCATGAATTGCCGATAATGACCTTTGCTATAAGAATATCGGGCCTCGTGCCCACTCCCAAAGGAGCCGTCTTCCTTTATGGAGTAACAAGATTTGGATTGCCTTTGCGGGGCAATCCATTTTTTATTTCATATCTTTACTTTCTAAAAATGTGTTCTCTGAGAAATCGAATAGTTTTTTGATTATTTCCCATTCTTCACTGGAAACTTTCTTTTTGAGCCTAATTTCGATATGGTTGTCTCCGAAAATATCCATCGAAAGTGAAGGTCCGCTCTGTTGAAACTGTGGATTCACAGGGGGGGCGGGTATTGCGGGTACTTTAGGCGCCGGATTTTGTTGGATGACAGGAGTTTCTACTTTTTGAGCCTTTTTTACAAGTATGATGTCATTAATTGGCAATCCTGATTTGTTACCTTCAACAAATACCCACTCATTGCACTCTGAGAATCCTGTTATCGCTTTTGGTTCGGCGAATTGCAGCATTCCCTGTGATTCCCAGTTTACAAGATCGCCAATTTCAATTGTCTCTTCTGGTTGGCTTTCTTGAACTTCACTTTGGACGCAATCTTCATCGTCCACCCTACTATGACTGCATTCGGATGTTTCAAATGTAGTCGTTTCGCGAAACACTTTTATTACTTTTTTGGCGCCATCGCCTGTAAAACCCCAGTTTTTTAACTCCCAAGTGATGGCTTCGTCAGACGGTAGACTGTTTCCATACTTCTCTTTTAGCTTATAAAAGATTGTGGGGTTTTCAGCGGAACGTGTGATCGCCTCACTTCTTTCATTGCTGTTTTTGGGGGCCTCTAAGATTGTCCAGCCATCATCCGAAATACTAATCATTCCCTTTATTTGGTCAAGCAGTCCATATTGACAAAGGGCGGCAATTGTAGTTAAAGAACTGCCATTTAAGGAGTTATATCCAAGTGATTTAGCTGCAACCTCTTTCTGTACTTGATGACGGCCTTCTTTTTCGAAAAATAAACTTAGTTTCTCGATTGCTGCTGGAAGGCCCATTGAAGGGTAACGTGGGCTTCTATGCATTTTTGATTTACTCATAACAATCACCTTTCATTATAGGTTGACTTCTCTGCGGTCAAGTTTAACGCGAAAGCGATTAAAATCAAGCGTTAAAAAATAAAAAAACGTAAAAAAGTAAAAAAATATACGCCACTTTGTTCGGACAAGGGCGTTTGGGGTGTGTATTTCGCTTGAAACGGAGTATCTAAGGAGGGCAGGAGGGCGTCATTCTTGGCAATTATTATAGTTAAACAAAAAGACCGCCTGTAGCTATGCGGTGAGCAGAGAGCCACAGGCGGCAGAGAAGGTTATCCTACGCTTTTCGCTTGCGAATTAGCAAGCCACCCAATCCCAACAGGGTCAGCGTGATTGGTTCTGGGACTTCGACAACATTGATGTTTTCATAGACGGGGTCATAACCTAAATGGTCTTTGTCAATGAAATCAATTTCAAAGCTGCTACCATCGGCCCACAGGCCAGCAATACCTTTGATTTCTCCGGATGTGTATAACCATGACCAACCCGGCTGGCATTCAATCGTGATGTTTCCAGTTGCATCCACAACTTGAAAACTGCGAATACTATTGATACTCCCACCTTTGAGAGTAGCAGTTGAACTGCCATAGAAAGAAATCAAATCTGTTGCACCATTTAGATAACATAGTTCACTATTTTGGTTAAGTACTATGTCCCGAATCCCACCAGTATTCCAATCTCCAGCCACAGGGATTGAAGTATATCTAACTTCAAGATAGGAACTGCTCAAGGCATCTATTACATCTGCACCGCCACCTTCAACTATTAAAGGCGGACTGTCAGTAAACCACTCAACCCCATATTCATACTCACCAGTTGAAATTATACCATCATCATATCCGGCAAGCGCAACAGAAACGCAAACAAGCCCTATAAGGATTGGTACGACTCTTTTCATCATAATATATTCTCCCAATGCGAAGTTGCCAGTATTATACCAAAAATGTCCTGTTTTGTCAAGGCATCACTGACGAGACGCCTCAATGTCCGATAACACATCTTCTAAAAACTCTTTCGCCTCGACGAGATTTTCCGCATTTTTATGGCCGGAATCAATGGAATCCTCGATAGAGTTAAGCACCTCATGTATTCCCGTGACTAATGGAACAAGTTCCGAATTCGACATTTGAGTATAAACTTTTTCTTCTTCAACAGGTTTAACAGAGGCACTTTCAAGAGACATTGTTGACATCAAGGGGGCCGCCATCATCATACTTTCAGCACCACCACTGGACGTTGCCGCTGTTGCTTCGGTCATTTGTTCAGCCTTCCAGCAGGCAATCCACAGCCACGGCGTATCCGATAAAAATTCTTCAATGTCCAGCAAATCAATAGTCAAGTCTGCGACTAAGTCACACTGTACATTATACCTCTGTTTATCTAAATCACTGATAAACCCCGGTGCATTTGGATCATCTTCAAAGTCAACATGATTGGGGTCACATAGCGGGTGGTTCGGATCATAGCTTAACCATGCTTTTGAAAACTTTGAAAATTCAACCAGATTAACAATGCCGTCTGCGTCCCAGTCCAAATCGTTTGAAATATCGACCTGTGATAAATAATCATCTTCACAGTCATAAACTTCATCAGCCCCAATATCAACATAGCTACCATATTTACGGTTTGTACCTTCTCCATCAATATCAACCTGATCGGTATAGGCCAGAAGTGGACTTCCGGCGTCAATGCAGCGTGAATCATAGGCCAGGTGATAGTTGTTCGGGTCAGGCGCTCCATTTGGGTCGACCTCATACGCAAACTGCGGCGCAGCACTGATATTAAAATTTACATCATTACAATCCTGAATACAGGAATAATAAGCAACGTCATCAGGTTCAATACCTTTTAATTGGTCTCCACCATTATTATTGTAGTATAGGATACAGTTCTGGATGTCCGGCCAGTCAAGATTTCCCGGGGCATCATTGTCTGTAAAAAATACCCCTTCTGCCTTGTTATTGGCAATTGTGGCATTATATAATTTAGGCATAGATGTAGGATTAATCATTCGGATTCCCTCTCGCCCCTCCTCCGCTAAGTCACTTTCTGAAACGATACTATTTAAAATCGTCGGCGTGGAATTAAGACAGTAAATACCATGTTCGCTGTTTCTCATTATCCAAGAATTTTCAATTGTAATGTCATAGTCTGCACCTTCATGTCTGACTCCATCTCTTTCATTACTGCTTATTCTACACCACTGAATTGTAACATTCCCATCTTTGGAACGAATACCGTATTGGTCATTATTCTCAATGATACAGTTAGCGATTGCAAAATCAACTCCATCACCATAGATGGCCCGGATTGTGGACTTTGTGACTGTAAAACCATCAAGCAAACATTCGTCGCCCATTGTTACAACGTCATCGACATCGGGAACACTGTCTTCGTCAATCAGGCCGGTTAAGATTGTTTCATAGTGTTTCGGATTGCGTTCACTGAAATCGCATCCGCCCGGTTTGAAGCCACCGTAAACACTGCAATTGTCCGGCAGTTCAAAACTCTCATTGGGGGTGTTTTCAGGATTATACTCTCCCTTTGCCACATAAATTTTGTAGGCATTCACACAGACAGAGGTTGAAGCCCTTTCCAGTGCATCAGCAAGGTCAGTATAAGCGTCAGCCCAGTTCATCCCAGTATTGTCACCGTCAGTTGCCGTTTCATCCACATAAATAGTATTTGGGTCTTCTCCCCAGCAACACACGTCAGTGTATTCGTCATCCGCCGCCACGATTGCGTCATTAACATACATTTCCGCCAGATTGTATAAATAGTATCCGGGTTCTGCTTTCTCGTTCACTGTCACCGTAAGATATACGCAATTGCCGTCGTTGGGGTCAAGGTCGCCCAAGTCCCAGCGGTAGCTGTGATCTTCAATATTGTAATTCGGGTCAATCACCAGCGGATCAATGCTCAGTACATAATTATAATCCACCCCCGCCGGAAGCCAGTCGATAATATAAACATCTTCGACCGCTTCACCAAAATCATTTGTCCAGCAAATCGAATAGGTAATATCATTGCCGGGCGATACACAGTTGGCGTCCGGAATATCGTCCACCTTCCAAAAACTCATCATATTTCTCGTCAGGTGTAGTACTTCGTGCTCATTGGTACCCAGTGAGCCTTTTGTAAATGTTCCCTCGGCAGTAATCAAGTAAACACCCCAGTTGGTTCGGCTGTCAGTCGTAGTCAATCGCAGATAGCCCTCATAGTCTGCCTCTTCGAGTTTGTCATAGGTTCCTGTAAATGAAAAATTCCTTTGGTTTTCGTCTTCTCCGTGTGTTGCATCTTCATCCCAGACAATTATTAAATCATCCACTTCCAATTCAGCCGTTCCCCCGGCGCCGCCAATCTGGGGGAATTGTTCGATTTCATAGCTGAAGACTTTGCAGGTGTCCAGTTCTATTGTCAATTGTCCGCCGTCAGAGCCTTCTTCCTGTGTGCCGTTGCGAACGGCGACGGTTTTCCAACCGCAGGAAGCATTTGCCGTCATTGTTCCTGACGTTGCAACCGACAATCCCATCGTCTGATTAAATACATTCGGGTCATCATCGGCCCAAGCCACCCCGACCATTAAAAAGACTGCTAACACTGCACAACAAATCACAACATTCCGTCTTGCTTCCATTGCTGTTTCCTTTCCCTCAAAAGTTTTCTCTCAAGTAACCCTAAAAAAACTCCCCGACAGACGCCTGCCGAAGAGTATGGGCGCAAAGTATCTCTACCTCTATAAGTAAAGTTGCATCTGCACCCATGTTTGTTGATAATTTTTCCTATCTTTTTCTGCTTTTTTCAAAAGAATCGGGCTGCACCGATGAAAAATCCCTCTACTATCCGAGGAAAACAACTTTTCAACAGCCCGATTCCCGCCTTACAGGCGGCAGAAGGAGCCAAAAATAAGTCACTGCTCTCATTTTGTGGATTTTCACACAGTCCAGCACGGTTCTATAGCTGGGGCGTATGAAACTCTAAAATTGGTACACTAAAAATACGAATTTTCTAAAAAATATTTGCGGGAATGCTTCTAAAGAAATGTAAGAGGCACTGCCCCGCACTCCATCGAGGCCCGGCAAGGCCCGTTCAGAACACGCAAGCAGCACCCCGTATCGGGGCACTGACTTTAACGTTTCTGAACAATAAACTTTGCCGGTTTCGATGGAAACGCTTTAAGTCCAGTGGACTTTCAATATTTAATTTTCATACATGATATGAACGCAGCCCCCGAACTGTCAAGTTTTTTCCAAAAATTGTGTTTTTTACCCCTATAAAATTACCGGCCTGTGCAACTAATTATAAAGGAGGGGAATGAAAAAAGTCACGAAATTGAAATTGTAGGGGTATAAAAGAAGTAACTCTTGCAACTGTATATAAAGGGGGCAACACGGATATGTAGCTAATGACACAGGTGATTGGAAATATTTCTATTAAATTTCAGATTTTTTACTTATGAAACACACCGCTTCTGCAACTAATTATAAAGGAGGCGATAAAAATACGTTTACACAATTTTGAGTTAATAATTTTATAAGCAATATTGTTTAAGTAATTAGGGGGGACGTTTTTTTTTAGAAAATCACAATTATTGTTTTCCGGTTTCGGTTGCTTTTGCAACTAATTATTATGGTGATGAAAATAAATGAAAAATTGGAATTTGCCACTAATAAAATCAAGCCCTTTTCCGAGTAAGTAATAAAGGACGAAAAATAATTTTTACAAAGTAACGTTTTTTTATTGCGGGAAATGCCTCACTCTTGCAACTGTATATAAAGGGCGATCAACAATTTTTACAAAATCTGGATTTTTCCTTGTGGGTAGCACCCCACTTTTGCAACTAAATTATAAAGGAAAGCGAAGAAATATTGAAAAATACCGAAAATAACCCGGTAAAATAACACTGTATTGCAACTAATTACTATGGTGATGAAAATAATTTAAAAATTTTAGAAAATTGGAATTTTTCAGGGTGTTAAATTCGCCTCTATTTCGTTTAAGTATCTAAAGAGAGGGTAGTTTTCCTCTCAACTGACATTTCAACATATTTCTATTAACCTTTTTTAGGAGAACGCATGAAAACTGCGCGCACACCAAGGACAATTCAATTTAAGGCCGCCCCGGTTGATATACAGGCCAGCGACAAGTCGGCCCCTAAGTTTTCCATGACCGCTTACACCGGCGGTCTGATGATGGTCGCAGGGTTTGACTTGCCCGTCGTAGTCGATTTAGACGGCTTGAGTATCGACCGCCAAAGCGTCCCGATTCGGCTTGAACACCAAGTCGATCAGGGCGTGGGCCATACTACAGAGATTCAGATTGCAAACGGCCAGCTATACGCAGCCGGTCTGGTCAGCCGCCAGACGGATTGGGCCAAAGATGTCGCCGACAGCGGGAAACAGGGGTTTCCATGGCAGGCCAGCATCGGGGCGCAGGTATTGGACTATCAGCTTATTACTGAATCTGAATCTATCACGGTCAACGGCCAAAGCATACAGGGGCCATGTTACCACGTTACACAATCAGTCTTAAAAGAAATCAGTTTTGTCGAATCAGGAGCGGACAACGAGACATCCGCAATTATTACAGCTAACCAACAAACGAAAGGAACATCTATGGCGAAAACCGCTACACAAGAACGTAAACGCATTGAGACTATCCGGGCTACGGTTGACCGTTTCCAATCACTTCTACCGATTGAGGACTTGCGAGAGATTGAAGGGGCCGCCATTGACTCTGAATGGGACAACACCGAGACGGTCGAGAATCTGTTGAACCGTATCGAGCTTCACAACTTGCGTAACAGTCGTCCGGCTGCGCCGATCATGGCAAGCCGCCAGCGTGTGTCGGCTGATAACGCCGATATTTTAGCGGCGGCGGCTTTAATGCTTTGCGGCCATCATGCCACTGCCGAAGAATCATACGATGAACGCACCCTGCAGGCAGCGGCAGACTTAAAAGTCAATTGCGCGTTGAATCTGTGCAGTGCGGCCCTTTCGCTGAATATGGCCGATATTCCAAGCGGTCAAAACGATATGATTCAGGCCAGTTTCAGCACTGGCAGTTTGCCGCTTGCCTTGTCCAATTCAGCAACTAAGATGCTTGAGAAGGCGTACAAGGCCGCACCGCAGACATGGCGAGCCATAGGTGCTATCCGGCCAACAAAGAACTTTCACCCGCATTCGGCGATCCGTGGCGTTCTGAAAGATGGCATTTATAAGCCCATCGGTGACGGTGGCGAAATCAAACATGCCAATCTTGCCGAAGAAGGCATGACCTACCAGAGCGACACGCGCGGCCTGATGTTCAGCGTTACCCGCAAGACGATTATCAATGACGATTTGAATCTGATTTTTGACCTTCAGCATACATTGGGGATTAACGCCGCCCGGACGGTCAATAAAGTCTTTTGGGAAACCCTGCGTAATGTCGGGGCCTTCTTTAGTGCGGGCAATAAGAACTATATCAGCGGAGCGCCGACGGCCTTAAGCATCGACGCTTTAAGTATGGCGATTAAGATGTTGCGTGAGCAGTTGGACGGCGACAAGAACCCTATCGGCACGGAGCCGAAAGTGTTAGTTGTGCCGCCATATCTGGAACCATTGGGCCGTCAGATTCTGGCAAGTATGGAAGTCAACCAGACCGGCGACAATGCACCGACGGCGAATCCGTGGAGAAATCTAAATCTGGAATTAGTCGTCGAGCCGTATTTGGGGGCCAATGTTGGCGGGTCGGATTCCGGCTGGTATCTGTTCGGCCAAAAGGCAATCACCCCGGCCATGCTGGTATCGTTCCTCAATGGAAAGGATAGCCCGACCGTTGAAACGGCAAATGTCGATTTTAACAAGCTGGGGCAGCAGTTTAGGGCCTATCTGGATTTCGGCGTTGACACCGGCGATTGCCGAGGCGCGATTAAGATGGAAGGCGAATAAACCATAGAGTCTCTTTACTGAGGTTAGCGGGGAGGGATCGTTTCTCTCCCCGCATTTTCTTAGACTGAAACCCTTCCCAAAACCGAGGGGAAGGGTTTGGGAATAGTTGGGAACAGTTTAAGGAAATTGCCCCCAAAATGGGAAACTGTTCCCAACTGTTCCCCTCTGAAAAGGGAACAGTTTCAAGTATTATAAATACCTTTTAATTATAACGTTATGGCAATATATATATAACTATTCCCTCTTTCCCCTATGATGTGTCACGCATGAATATTTACGCGTTTTTTGCGTGCGCGTGTATATACGCGGGAATGGGGAATAGTTATTATCTCGTTTCAAAAGAGTATATGTTTTATTGTTCATTTCTTTTCTTACTTTGACTCAGGAGATAACACCCAATGGATACACAGAAAAAACAAACCCCCGAAAAAACGTCAGTTAAATTTGATAAAATCGCTGAACCCGCCCACGACAAGGGTGTCAAGGCGTTTGCTAATCAAATGCCCCAAAAGTACCGGTTAAATTATCTACGGGCCATGTCAGGCCGGTCACGCACTGCCGCAATTAAGGCCAAATGTTTAGACTGTTGCAACTGGCAACGCAAAGAGGTCGAACAGTGTGCCGCCAAAACGTGCCCGCTCTGGACATATCGACCCTATCAGAAAGTTTTCCGCCACTCAATAGGTGACGACACAACAGAGAAGGCCACGGCGTAATCTATCCGTTAATTATCAAGGGATAGATTGAAGAAACACGATAAGCCGACCTGTGAACCTGCTGAAAGACTTTTGAAATTTAACCGCCAATTATTATAGGTTCTTCCTGCGGAAACCATCACAAGAGGCCACGAAAAGGAGTCACGTTATTACACAGACTTTCTTTCTCTTAACGTAGCTACAAGAAAGGAATCACATTGAAACAATACCCGGAACTGATGACCGAAGATGAACTCATAGACTTTTTGCGAATCCCGAAAATCAGCAAATCAACTAACTATCGCAACGTTATAGAAAACTTAAAACGGATGCACGATTTACCCTGTATCCATATTAGCCGCCAGCCACTTTACCCGCTGGATTCGGTAAGAAATTGGGTTAAAAAAAAGGCAATATAATGGAATGAGAGTGGATGCGATGGGTGAAATAAAGTATAATATGAGCAAGGTTAATCCGAGTCTAATCGGCGTTATGAGTCAGAAAGGAATGGCTCAATAATGAAAGAAAAAAAGCTGGTTACTCTCTGGGATAGGCCGTCCAGCAACGGCAAGGGATTTACCTACTACCTGATTTATATTGACGAATGCGGCAAACGTCGGCAGAAGTCTTTAGGCCACACCGACAAACGCAAAGCCGAACGGCAGCGGGCCAAATTCGAGCGACATCTTAGGATGGGAACGGTAGAACCCGGCTCTTTGACAATCGAAGAATTACTTAAAGACTACTTAGAAAGAACGAGAACCCAAATTGAGGAGTCGACGGCTAATTCTGCGGCTTATCGAATGAAAGATTTCATTGCGGCTGTTGGCAACATGCGTAGCGATGCCGTAACATTTAAGCACGCTGAAAGGTTCCAGCAGTATTGTATTGATAAAGGGCTTAGTGCCGCTTCTACTAATACTCATATCAAGATGGTTAAAAGGATTTTTTCGCTTGCTGTCAAACGAGGGCAATTAGAAAAAAATCCCTTTACAGGTATTTCAATGTTAAAAGTTCCAGATGGTTTAGTCCGGCTGATTACAGAAAAGGAATTACGCTTGTTACTTAGTGTAGCTTCTAATCCTATCTGGAAGGCCAGAATATTTTTAGCAAAGACATCTGGCTTGCGACGTGGTGAAATACTAAATCTTACTATCAATGATGTCGATTTCGAAAAGGGGAAAATTATCGTTCAACCTAAAAAGGATACGAAGTTTACATGGCGTTGGGTTGTTAAAGATAAAGAACGCCGTGAGGTTCCTTTGGTTGAAGATGCTGCAAAGTTGCTTATCCACCTTCAAGAGCAAATGCCGGAAAAACAACCCTACTTCTTTTTGACACCGGAACGGTATCAATACTTGTTACATCTTAATGCAGATGGAAACTTGATTGATAGGGTTGCAAAATGCCCAGACAATAATTTTCGTCGAAATTGGTTGCATCTATGTAAGAAAGCCGGAATTGATGATTTAACGTTTCATGATCTTAGGGCCACTTGTATTACTGAATGGCTCGAACAAGGAATAATGCCCCATGAAGTCCAGAAATTAGCGGGACATTCAAGCATTGAAACGACCATGAAATATTACGTTGGGATTCGGGACGAGATGATTGACCGGGCGCGCAAGGCGAGTTCAGCAGCATTAGGGGACGATTCTGTTGCAAATCTGTTGCAGCACACCTAAAACGGGCAAAAATGCCCGATTGCAAGTCTTTTGAAGTGGTCTTAAGTATATGTAATAAAGCGAGTTAGAACAAATCGGGGTGACAGGACTTGAACCTGCGACCTCATGACCCCCAGTCATGCACTCTAGCCAAACTGAGCTACACCCCGTAAGAGGCGGCATTGTAACAACTTGGGCATCGTGAAACAACGATTTTCTTGATATTTCCGCCTTGAAAATTGCCCCAAAGTGGTAAAATTGAGCTGTTGGGCGCGGCGTTTGGCCTTGTTTTTGGCGTTTCAATGGTGTATAATCCCGCGTTTCCCAAGATGCAGTTATTAAGGAACCGGTATTTATGAGTCTTGAACATATACGTAATTTTTCGATTGTGGCCCACATCGACCACGGTAAAAGCACGCTCGCGGACCGCCTGATGGAACGCAGCGGGGCGATTACCGAGCGTGAGATGAAAGAGCAGCTTCTGGATAATATGGATCTGGAACGCGAGCGGGGCATTACGATCAAAGCGTCGTCGGTGACGATGAATTACACCTATAAAGACAAAACGTACATGCTCAACCTGATTGATACGCCAGGCCATGTGGATTTTCACTACGAAGTCTCGCGGGCATTAGCAGCCTGTGAGGGGGCTTTGCTGGTCGTCGATGCCAGTCAGGGCGTTGAGGCTCAAACCGTCGCGAATGCTTATCTGGCTGTCGAGAGCGGCTGTGAGATCATCGGCGTCATTAACAAGATTGACCTTCCCGCGGCCCAGCCGGACCGTGTGATTGAGGAAGTCGAGCAAGTGCTCGGTGTTGATCCGGAAGACTGTTTCCCCATTAGTGCCAAAACTGGCGAAGGTATCGACGAACTGCTGGAGGCGATTGTCACCAAGCTGCCCGCGCCGGAAGATAAGACTGATATGCCGACGGCGGCATTGATTTATGACAGTTTTGCGGATGAATACCGCGGCGTGATCTGTTATGTGCGTGTATTTGAAGGCGTGCTCAAGAAACGTCAGAAAATTCGATTTATGAGTTCTGGCCGGACCTATACCATCTCCGAGCTGGGCAAGCTGACGCCGCGGATGACCTCGGTCGAAACGCTCAGCAGTGGTGAGGTGGGCTATGTGGTTGCCAACATCAAGGAACTGTCGGACGTGACGATTGGCGATACGATTACCGATGATAAAGCTCCCGCCGAACAGCCGCTGGCCGGTTACAAACCGCCCATGCAGATGGTCTTTTCCGATTTTTATCCCGGTGGCGGAACCGATTACCCGAAACTGCGGGCGGCTTTCGACAAGCTGGCAATCAACGATTCGAGCTTTACTTATGAGCCGCAGAATTCGCCGGCTTTGGGATTTGGATTCCGTTGTGGATTCCTTGGCCTGCTGCACATGGAAATCGTGCAGGAACGGCTTGAACGCGAAAACGATATTGACGTATTGCAGACGGCCCCGACGGTGAGTTACGAAGTCATGGACACCTCCGGCAACGTCAAACGCATTGATTCGCCGAGTATGCTGCCGGACCCGCAGAAGATTGCCGAAATCCGCGAGCCGATGGTCAAGCTTGAGATCATTACTTCAACCGAATCCATTGGCGGCATTATGAAGCTGGCCGATGACCGCCGCTGCACGATGATTAAGACCGAGTACTTGTCGCCGACGCGTGTGCTGATGGAATACAAGGCGCCGCTGGCCGAAATTGTCTATGACTTTTATGACCAGCTTAAGGGTATTAGCCGGGGCTATGCGACGATGGACTATGAGTTTATGTCGTTTGAAAAGGATAATCTCGTCAAGATTGATTTTCTGGTCAACGGCACGCCGGTCGATGCGCTGAGTCTGATCGTCCACCGCAGCAAGGCCGAAACTCGCGGCCGCCGCTTGCTGATCAAGCTGCGCCGCGCGATTCCGAAGCACCAGTTTGAGATTCCGCTACAGGTGGCCATCGGCGGTAAGATCATTGCCCGCGAAACCATCCGCGCTTTCCGCAAGGATGTGACCGCCAAACTTTACGGCGGCGACGTTACGCGAAAGATGAAGCTGCTGAAAAAGCAAAAGGAAGGGAAAAAACGCATGAAGTCTATCGGCATGGTCAACATCCCTCAGGAAGCCTTCATGTCCATCCTCGACACCGGCGACGAGTAACAATGCGGGTGTTTCGCCCGCACATAAAATCTACTGAGCACTAGTTCTTTTTAGAAATTTTTGTGTATAATTCTCTTATGTCATCATAGCTGTCAAATTCCATCTCCTTCAAGATTCTTCTGGATAAAACTTCATTTTCACGCAATATTTCGAGGATGTCATATCGGTGGATGCCACAAGTTAATTTCCGATAGAGTATTTCAAGTGGTTGCTTGCATTGCTTTGTATTGTTAGCTTTGAAAATATCTATATATCCCCAGACAAGGTTATGGATTCTGTGCTCATTTTTAAATGTTTCTGCAATCTTGCAAAGTAACCTATGGTCACTGGCTTTATAGTTTCTAACCAGCAGTCGCAGGTAGTATTCCGGACGATTCGTTTGTATTAATTTTTCAATTGCAAATTGTCGTATGTCTTTTGCTTTAAAGAAATGCAGTGATTCACACGCAAGTTCTATTGAACGGCTATTACGGTTGTTTTTACCTTTTGCAATTTCAAGCAGTATTTGATAGTCATAGGGATACTCTTTCTGCGAGAACACTGACAGATAGGCCTCTATCTTTTTGGGATCTTTTACTTGAAGAAAATCGTTGGCTAATTTTT
The DNA here is from genome assembly GCA_028282905.1 of Sedimentisphaerales bacterium. Taxonomy (GTDB): domain Bacteria; phylum Planctomycetota; class Phycisphaerae; order Sedimentisphaerales; family Anaerohalosphaeraceae; genus 4572-13. Next base: position 19,025 of record JANQGW010000227.1, read on the forward strand.
TCATGTCTGCTTTTGTTAGTTTTCTTGCGACAGCAGGTGGGGCTGGTACTCGGATATTGTTTTCGATTCTTTCTTTGACGAATTGGTAATTAAATGGAGGTCGTTTTTGATTTTTGGCCCTTAATCTTTTGACTCTCTCGATATTGTCAAGATATATATGTATGAAAGGATTGCCTGATGCCGCTTTCTTCAATTCTTTATGGGCTTTGATATCTGGGTTTTCTTCTTGAAAACAGTCAATTAAAAAACCGTCGTCCCAATCATCCGGGTTTTTTGTAAATGCTTTTCCTTTTACGGCTGCAATATATTTTAGTCCTTCGAGACCATCAACTTCCAGAATTTGTTGTTCACCCAGCCATTCGGAATATTTAATAACTTTCTTGTGAAATCGTTTATAAATCGCTTTTTTAGCTTTAAGATTGCCTTGTTTTGCGAAAACGGCTGCTAATGCAAATAACTGATCAAGTGCCCAGCAATCTTCTCGCTCTTTCCCAAGTGCCTCAATGACCGTTTCGACAAGTTGTTCCTTCCTGGGTGATAATTCAATCAATCCAGCGACATAAAATGCTCGATCACCTTCACATTGCGGATCATAGGCGTAATTGGTTAGTGCCGCTTTTTTAATGTCGCTGGAAAAATCGATGTCTGGATTTGCTTTTGCAATTAAATACGCTTCTCCAGTTCCACACTTTAATGACTGTCTGAATTGTTTTTTTAAATTCATTTGTTGATTTTTTGCTCCTATATTTTGGTTTGAAAGTTATCTATCAGATTTCGACGACAGCGGGCTTAGCTGGACGGCGATCATTCCGGCGAGCATGAGGACGCAGCCAAGGATGTCTTTGCCGGTCAGTGATTCGCTTAGCAGCAGCCAGCCGGTCAGGACGGCAAACACCGCTTCCAGGCTCATGATGATTGCCGCGTGGGTTGGCGGGCAGGTTCGTTGTGAAACGGCCTGCAATGAAAACGCCACGCCGACCGACAGCACGCCGCCGTATAGAATCGGTACACCCGCCGACCCAATCGCCGTGATTGTGATGTCCTCGGTAAAGATGGCAATCACCAAACTCAATGCCCCGCAAGCGAAGAACTGAATGCATGCTAATGACAGCGGGTTAATCCGTTTTGCCAGAAAGCCGAGCAGTTGCACATGAATCGCCCAGAATACCGCACCGCCCAGAATGAACATGTCTCCTTTCTCGACGGAAAATGATTCTTTGACGCTCAGCAGATACATCCCCGTCACCGCCAGCAGAGCACCGGCCCAGCCGGTGAGGCCGATTTTGTGGCCGAGAAAAAGCCCGATGATCGCCACGATGACGACATACAGTCCGGTCAGAAAGCCCGCTTTGCCCGCGGCGGTATCGACCAGCCCGATCTGCTGAAGGGCGGCGCCGCAAAAGAGCATCAGTCCCGCCAGACAGCTCCACGGAATAATTTTTCGGTAATCAGGTCGCGTTTCCGGCTTGAACAGGTGTTGGTGTGTCAAGACCGGCAACAGCACCAGCCCTCCCAGCAGAAATCGCAGGCCGGTGAATGTCATCGGTCCGACAAAGTCCATGCCCTTGCGCTGGGCGACAAAGCCGCTGCCCCAGATAAACGCTGCCAACAGCAGCAGCAAATCCGCCTTCATCGTCTTTTTATTCAGCATGGACACCCCGATAGCAAACTGTCGATTCCTGTTTTTAAGCTGCAAGGCCCATACCTTACCAGAGACCTCCGGAATCGTCAACCCGTCTGCTCAAAAGAGATGCGCAAACATTATCTGTCCTGCATAAGCTGCCGGTAAAAATTTTACAGTCCTGCAACGATTTTCTGCCTGCTTCAGGACAGTGTCAAATCCATATAAATCGGACAGTGGTCCGAAGCCTTTGGAGAGCTTTCGCCGATATTGTTAAATCGGTCGCCGTCATATCGTTCGGCGCGATAGGGCAGACCTTTTCTCATAATTCCAGGTGTCTGTGTGTTTGCATCGGCCAGACTTTTCGACAGCAGCAGATAATCCAGCAGTTTATACTGATTACCACCGGCCCAGTAATGCGTCCAGCGGTCGGTCTCGGTGATTCGGTCGGCGACATTGACAAGCCCCGGATGTGAAAGCAGTGATGTCAGAGACGTGCTGTCAT
>JANQGW010000136.1 GCA_028282905.1 Sedimentisphaerales bacterium
TTTGGCGGTTAATCCATTCAGACAGGTTCACCCGACGTTGGGTGCCTCTTTTAGTGATTATACTATGTACTTCGTCTGTCCGCATTATTTTTGTACAAATTTTCTCAATTTTTTGTCAATCTATTTATATTATACGCATATATCGGTCATTCGATCGGAGAAAATCGCTCCCCACTCGGAATTGGACTCGCTTTTTTTAAATAAAATGGTACACTTGTAACGATTATAACGGTAACGAATCAAATAATTGGCGCGTCCAGCTTAACTGTATCGGACGTGGGTATTATTGCCCATTCGCCGCAAGATATATGACGTTCTTGATGAACGATTAATTGCAATTATTATATTTTTATTAGGAGTTACCATGTCGGAATTGGATGTCATTCGCCAACTCGCTCAGCAGGTACTGACCGTGCCGACACTGACGGGTATTCAGGACAACTGGCTGTGGGACCGAACCCTTCGCATCCTTCGCAATGTCGAGCACATCTGCCGGATGCCCGAACTGGCCGAACAGGCCATGAGCATCGACCGCTTCTGCCTCATCGCCGCGTCTTATTTTGCCGATTCAGGCTTTGCCCACTTCACCGACGCCGAAGACGTCTCCGCCCGTCTGGTGCTGGCCGATATCAGCCAGTCCGACCTGTGCGATTTTTCGACGCAGATTGTCTCAGACCAACTGGCCGGAGCGTTGGCCGGACCGAGGATCGACAAAATTAATAAGATCATTGTGGAATCTTCCAACCGATTCACACAAATGACCGAGGCAATGATTCTTTCCGACGCCCGCAATCTCGACGATATGGGAGCTGTCGGCCTGTTCCACGAGTTCCGCCGCTACGTCATCCACGGCAAAGGCGTCTCGGACGTGCTGGAGAACTGGAAACGCAAGATCGATTATCGCTACTGGCAAGCCCGTCTGAAGGAAAGTTTCCGCTTTGAAACCGTCCAGAAGCTGGCCGAACAGCGTTTTGGAGCCGCCGAATACTTCATGAACCAGCTCGGCGTTGAAAATTCCGCCCGCGACCTCGAAGAAATGCTGCTTGAATCACTGGATAACAAGGGCTAAAGATGGATCACAAAGAAGTCACAGCGATTTTCCCCGGCTCGTTTGACCCAATCACCAACGGCCACCTCGACGTCATCCAGCGAGGTAACAAGCTGTTTGACAAGCTCATTATCGCCGTCGGCCAAAATCCCGACAAAGAGGAGTTTTTCACCCCAGACGAACGCGTCAAGATGATTCGCGAGTTGACCAGTGACATGCCGCGGGTTGTCGTGGAAAGCTATAGCTGCCTGACCGTCAAATTTGCCGAACAAATGAAAGCCGACGTCATGCTCCGCGGCATGAGAAACCTCACCGACGTCAGCTACGAGTTCCAGCTCGCCATGACCAATCGAACCGTCGCCGGCATCGAAACGGTCTTTGTCATGACCAGTGAAGAATTCGGTTATGTCAACTCCACCATGGTCCGCCAACTGGCCCTGCTCGGCGGTGATGTCTCTAAGCTCATCCCGGAAAGTGTCTATCACCGCCTCCGCAAAAAAATCAAAAAAGGTATCCCCGGCATGGATCTGGACATCCCGGAGTGAACCAGACAATATTGAGGAGCCGAAACCATGTTCACCATACTGCTCGAAACAACCTTCAAAGCCTCCCACCAACTGACCTTCACCGACGGCACCCAGGAACCTCTGCACGAACACGACTGGAAAGTCTGCGTCTCGGTTTCCGCCGATAAACTGGACGAAAATGAACTGGTGATGGATTTTGAGGAGCTGAAACTCATGGTAGAGACCACTCTGCAGGATTTTCGCGACCAGCGGCTTGAATCCGTCGGCCATTTCGAGCACCGAAACACCTCCGCCGAAAACCTGGCACGCATCCTCTACACTGAAATCGCCCCAAAGTTACCTGATACCGTCCATCTGGACTACCTCGAAGTGACCGAAGCCCCAAACTGCCGCGCCCGCTACAGCCGCTAAGAAAATGTAAGAGCTCAAGCTTCAGCTTGTATAGTTAAGACACAAAAGTGTGAGTTCTTGCGTAGAATTCCCCTCTCTAATCCGCATTTGGTGCCAAAGTTTAGGCAGTTTTTCGTCGATAAGAGAATATCTCTGTGCTATAATAGATGTGGACTTTTATTGAGGAACTCAAAATGCTCTGTCAGGCGTGCAAAGAACATACAGCAACGATTCATCTGACCGAACTGGCCGACGGCCAGCGGTGCGAAACCCATCTGTGCCAGCAGTGCGCAGAAAGTCAGGGACTGACGATCAAATCGCAGATTCCACTGAACGAACTGCTGAACACCCTGCTCAGTGCCGGCCCCGAAGCCGCTTCCGACAGCTCGGCATCTCCGCAATCGGACCACCCCTGTCCGGGCTGCGGCATGACCCTCAAGCGATTTTCCAAGGAAAGCCTGCTGGGCTGTCCCCACGATTACGAGGAATTTGAAAACGAGCTGACGCCGCTGATCGAACAGACGCAAAACGGCAAAACCCAGCACGTCGGCAAAATCCCCACGCGGGTGCCCGCCCAACACCACAAAGACATCGAGTTAAAGAACCTGCAGAGACAACTGGCCGCCGCCATCAAAAATGAGGACTACGAAACTGCGGCCCAATTGAGAGACCAAATCGAATCAGCCCAATGAAGCCCGTCGATTTATGTAAATATCCAAGTTCATGGTTCGCCGGAGGAACCGACATTCTCTCGGAGGTGGTGATTTCATCTCGCATTCGACTGGCCCGCAATCTTGCCGGCTATGAATTTCTGCCCTGCCTGCCCGCTGAATCACAGCGTCAGCTTCAGGACCGCATCAAAGAAGTCCTGCTGAGCATCGACCTCGGCGAAAAGGTTGCCTATATCGACATCGACCATGCTTCCAAGGTCGAACGCACCCTGCTGACCGAACGCCATCTGATCAGTCATCGCCACGCGACCGCTAACGGTCCTCGCGGCGTCGTGATTGCCGAGGACGAGGCCTTTACCGCGATGATCAACGAAGAGGATCACCTGCGGATTCAGGTGTATGCTTCCGGTTTGCAGCTTCACGCCTGCTGGCAGCGAATTAACCGTATCGACGATACCATCGAGCAAAAACTCGAATATGCCTTCGACAAAAAACTCGGCTACCTGACGGCCTGTCCAACCAATCTCGGCACCGGCATTCGGGTCTCGGTCATGCTGCATCTGCCGGCTCTGAAAATGACCGGCCAGTTCGACAAATTCATCAGCGCCGCCCGCGAGTGCAATTTGGCTGTCCGCGGCCTGTTTGGCGAAGGCACAGATGCCACCGGTGATTTTTTCCAACTGTCCAACCAGGTCACCCTCGGCGTTAGTGAACAGCAAGTCGTTGATGATTTTACCGACAATATCGTGCCGCGTATCATTGACTATGAAATCCAGGCCCGAAAAACACTGCTCGAAAAGAAGCCCCACGCACTCGATGACAAAGTCCAGCGGGCTATCGGCGTTCTGCGCAGCGCCTGCCTGATCAGCTCACAGGAGGCCCTGTATCTGTTGAGCAATGTCCGCCTCGGCATTAACCTCGGCCGCATTAAAGATATCCCGCTGTCAACGGTCAACGAGCTGTTCATGCTGACCCAGCCGGCCCACCTGCAGCTGCGCGCCGGCAAAATGCTCGACCCCGACCAGCGAGACACCCTCCGCGCTGAGATCATCCGAAACAAACTCAGCCATAATTAACACGACCCCACTAAAAACTGCCCGGCAAAAGGATTACCTTGACAATCCAGGGCAATTCTAATAGTATGGTAGTTAAGAGATCTGCAGACAAGAAATATTAGGAAAATATATCTTAAATTGGAGATCATACCATGAAGAAAAACAACGCTTTCACCCTCATCGAATTACTTGTTGTCATCGCTATCATCGCCCTGCTAATGGCTGTTATTATACCGGCTTTGGGGCTGGCGAAAGAAAAAGCCAAAACCCTCTCATGTCGTGCCAATACGCGTTCAATGTCGCTTGCTCTTCGATTATATACCGAAGATACAGGCGGAAAGCTATTCAGCTACCTGAGCGGCTTATATATCAATCAGTTGGCCGACCAGCTTGGGGAGATGGATGAAGTGCGATATTGCCCTTCGACAAAGATGAACGAAACCTCGTCCGGGGCCGGTTCTTCAAAAAGAACCTGGTTTTGGACATCAGGGGTGTCGGAACCGGAGCATGGTTCTTACGGGTTAAACGGATGGCTGTACCACTACCCGTTCGGAACCGGCTTCACCTGGATAGAGTCTGATGACAATCTCGAAAAAATGGCGTATCCCAACACACTCACTGCTGTTAATTCCGCATCGGTACCGGTATTTTTTGACGCCATCTGGGTGGACGCCTGGCCCAAGGACACCGACACTGCCCCGGCGGGCCTAAACCTGGAAAACGGCGGTCGCGGCAGCGACAGTCCCGTCAACAACCATATCCAGCGATTGCTCATAAACCGCCACCGGGGCGGCATCAATGTTTCATTCTTAGACGGCCATGTTGAGTCCTTGAAATTGGAAAAATTATGGTCCCTGAAGTGGCACAGAGAGTTTAAATTATTCCATGACGATAAACTCAGAACCGACGACACACCCATTTATGTTAAGTAATTCAGCCGGTTCTTCAAAAGATCACATTAACTGCGCGGATATCACCGCCAACTGGGATTCCCACTCATAATCCAAACTTATTTCTTTCCGCACATCATCATTCTTCTCAAATACCAAACCAATCAAGCCTAATTAAACGCCAAGTTCTATATATAGAACGGCAAAGAAAGATTTTTCATTTTTACAAGGAACATTTACATCAAATGACAATGTTTTTTGAAATTTCGTTTGACCGTTGCCCTAACGCGACAGATAATAATTGCTCAAACAATAAAACGATCATATTTTTAAGGAGAAAGCGATGAAGCGTTTTATGAACATTGTTTTGGTATTGTTGTTTATTGTTTCTGTCCTTGTTTCCCCCGCTGCCGCGATGCGCAACCGCCCGAAGAAGCCGGATGCCCCCATCACGCCGGAAAAACCCGCAGCCCCCGAAGTATCCGCAACTCCTGTAACACCCGCAGAAGCCGTCGCATCCGTCATGGTCAAGGACTATCTCAAAAGCGAAACCCCCGAACAGTTCAACTCCCGCATGCAGTGGTGGCGCGAGGCGCGCTTCGGCATGTTCATTCACTGGGGTCTGTATGCCGTGCCCGCCGGCGAGTGGAAAGGCGAGACCCGTCATGCCGAATGGATTTTGACCACCGCCCAGATTCCCGTCAGCGAATATATAAAATTCGTCCCGCAGTTCAATCCCGTAAACTTCGACGCCGCCGCCTGGGTCAAAATGGCCAAAGACGCCGGCATGAAATACATCGTCATCACCAGCAAACACCACGATGGCTTCTGCCTCTGGGACAGCAAAGTCACTGACTACGACATCATGGCCACGCCCTTCAAACGTGACATCCTTCGCGAACTGACCGACGAATGCAACAAGCAAGGCGTCAAAATGTGCTTTTACCACTCGATCATGGACTGGCACCACCCGGACTACCTGCCTCGCCGCGGCTGGGAAAAGCGGTCTGCCGAAGGCGCCGACTTCCAGCGGTACATCACCTACATGAAAGCCCAGCTGAAAGAGCTGATCGAAGGCTACAACCCCCACGTCCTCTGGTTCGACGGCGAATGGGAAAAGACCTGGTCGCACGAAGAAGGCGTCAAGCTGTATAACTATGTGCGTTCGCTCAAGCCGGATATTATCGTTAACAATCGCGTCGATACCGGTCGCGGCGGCATGGCCGGCGTTCACGACGCCAAAAAATACGCCGGCGACTTCGGCACACCCGAACAGGAAATCCCCGCCACTGGTATTCCCGGCTACGACTGGGAAACCTGCATGACCATGAACCGTCACTGGGGCTGGAACAAACACGACAAAAACTTCAAATCCAACGAAGACTTGATTCAGAAACTGTCCGACATCGCCAGCAAAGGCGGTAACTTCCTGCTCAATATCGGCCCCAAACCCGACGGAACCTTCCCCGAAGAAAGCATCCGCTCACTGGAAGCCATCGGCAAATGGATGGACGCCAACGGTGACGGGCTCTACGGCACGACTGCGAGCAAATTTCCGAAGCTGTCATGGGGCCGCAGCACCACCAAAGGCAATACAATGTATCTGCACGTCTTCGACTGGCCGAAGAACCAAAAGCTGACCGTCCCCGGTCTGCTCTCTGAGGCGCAGAAAGTGTATCTGGCCAGCAGCCCCGAAAAACCATTGACCATTCACTACGAGAACATCGGCGCCGTCATCGACCTGCCCGCCAAACCAGCCGATCCCTATGTTTCCGTCATTGCACTGGAGTTCAAACGCCCGCCGGAAATCATCCGAGAAATCGAAATCGGCGGCACTGCCAAATTCTATCCGGCCCAGGACGTCCCCGTCGAATGCGGCAGCAAAACCGTCCAAATCCGCTATACACTGGACGGCACCGCCCCGGATAACCAGTCACCGCTGTACCAAAAACCGATTCGCATAGAAGAAACCGGCATATTAAAATGCCAGGCTTTCAAGAACAACCGTCCTGTCGGCGCCGTCGCCGAAAAACAGTTCATGCGTCTGGTGCCGCTGCCTGCGGCATATCTTAATGCACCGAAGCCGGGCCTGAATTATAAATATTACGAAGGCAAATGGAACATGCTGCCGAATTTCGAGACGCTCACCCCAGCAGCAGCCGGAACCGTCAAGAATTTCGACCTGTCCGTCAAAAAACGTCCCGAACACATCGCCATCGTCTATTCAGGCTACTTTAAAGCGAATGAAACCGGCCTTTACACCTTCTATCTGGACAGTGACGACGGCAGCCGTCTGCTCGTCGGCGACAACTGCATTGTCAACAACGACGGTCTGCACGCCCCCACACTGAAATCTGGCAGCATTGCTCTCGAAAAGGGCTTACACAAAATTCGCGGCGAGTTCTTCCAGGCAACCGGCGGCATCATGATGGACGTGTACTATCAATCACCCAAAACGGAGAAAAAACAAATCCCCGACAACCTGCTCTTCAAATAACCGGATTGAAACCGTTGAGTAAATACAGCAGCGTGGAACGACAGTGACACGATACGCACCGCTGGAGTACCAATGGTAACATCTGCTTGTGCTATGCCTTCTGCTGAGCCAGCACGTTTCGCGCCCGCCGTGCGGTTGTACTGTAGCCGATTGGAATCGTCAGGGTAAAGACCGAGCCTTTGCCCTCCCGACTGCTGAGAGACAGTTCGCCGCCCAGTAGATGTGAAAATTGTTTCGTAATCGCCAGCCCCAGTCCCGTGCCGCCGTATTTGCGGGTGGTGCTGCCGTCGGCCTGTGTAAACGACTCGAAAATCTTCTCCTGCTTATCTTCCGGAATCCCGATGCCCGTGTCCTCGACATCGAACCGGACAAATTGACCACGGTTCCGCTGCTCTAAGGAAACGTTCAAATAGACGTGCCCTTCTTCGGTGAACTTGACGGCATTATTAACCAGGTTAATCAGGCACTGCGACAAGCGGGATGGATCGGTCCGCAGTGTTTCCGGGTAATCCTGACATGCGTGAACTGCAAACTCAATGCCCTTCTCCTTCGCCTTGAGATTGGCCATCGCGTGAATGTTATCCAGAATCTTCTTCAGTGAACACTCAATACGCTCAACCTTCATCCTTCCGGCCTCAATCTTCGAGAAATCCAGAATATCGTTAATCAACCCCAACAGATGCTCACTGCTGTTGCGAATCGTATTGACATAGTCAAGCTGGTCCTCCGTCAATTCCTCCATCGTCAGCAAATCACTGAACCCGATGATCGCATTCATCGGTGTGCGGATTTCATGGCTCATATTGGCCAAGAACTGGTTTTTCGCTTCAATTTCCGTTTGGTGCTGAATATTGCCTCGGCTGATCAAATAACCGACGCCGCCCATTACAATCATTCCCACCGGCAGACCAATCAAAACCGCCAGTTCTACTAATCGACCGTGAGCATTCTGAAGTTCACTGCGTTCAGCCAGCAAACGATACTCCTCTTTTTCCATTTCGCCAATCACTTTGCGAATGCGATCCATCCGCTGCTTATCCTGCCCCGAAAGCACGATGACCGCTGCCGCCTCAAAGCCGTAGTTGCGACGCAGCTCGATCGTATTTTTCATCTCATGCAGTTTATCCTCAACTACCGGCATCAGCTTTTCACAAAAGAGTTGCTGGAAGTGGTTGTCCGATGTCATGGATTTCAGTTCGGATAAATCTCTATCGATTTCAAAAAGAGCAGTATTGTACGGCTCCAGATATTCATCCCGGCCGGTAATCAGATAACCGCGTTGCCCTGTTTCGGCGTCAAGGATATGTTCAAATGTCGTATGAAGACGGCCAAGCACTTCATAGGTATGTACCGCCCAAGCCTCCGCCCGGCGCTGCTGCTCAATGAAATTCACCGAAATTGCCCCAATGGTACACAGCACCGCTGCCGCCAGCCCTAAAGCAAAACCATATTTCGTTGCAATTCGTATCCGCATCATTGACAGTCTGTCCTCTACACGTCATGCCGTTTCTACACAAAACAAGCGTTTAAAGCACCTCTAAACCAAACTGTTTTCGGACAGAATACGGAAACACTTAAGCCGGCGGAAAGAGGACATACCACGAAAACCGGAAAACCAGCTTGATATGGCTTCCAGACCACTTTTTATGATACCTTTCCAGTGTTTCTTGAGATTCCGTTAGAGTTATCGGACATTTCGACAAGCCCTTTTGACTCCATTTTCAAGCCAAAGAAATGGTAATACTGACACACAAAATCTATGTGAAGTGAGATTTATCGACGATTAATCGATTCAATTTGGCGGGCAAATTGCCGGCGGATTTCTTCCGGCAGATTGGTGTTTTCGGCAGCAGTTTTATACACACGAATCGCTTCGTCCGGCTGGTTTTGACGCAGATAAATATCGGCCAGGAAAACATAGGCATCCGGATAGGCGGCGCGGCTGTCAACCAGTGTACTCAGCCGGTCAATCGCTTCCTGCGTATAGCCGTAGGTAAAGGCATAATAGGCCGCGGTATAGGTGTATTTTTGGTCGTCCGGAGCTAATTCAGCGGCCTTGCGTGCCCATTTAAGCGTTTCTTTGGGGTCGCTCTGAGCATTGAGAACCGCCAGATTATATGCCGCCACAGCGGATCGCGGATCGTGCTTGAGTGTTTCGCGGAAGGCCTTTTCCGATTCGTCATACCGGCCCATTTCTGCCAGAAGCAGTGCCCGGTTCAAATGCGCAGCGGCCGCATTTGGTTCATACTGCAAAGCCTTATCCAATGCGGCCAGCGCCTTGTCATTTTGACTCACCTGGTTATAGGCCATTGAGGCATTGATATACGTCGGCGTAAAATCAGGTCGCAGCCGCATCGCGCTTTCAAAATACCCAATCGCTGCCGTGACCTTCTGCTTATTCATGAAATAATTAGCCAGGTTGAAATGCCCTGTCGCATCATCCGGACGCGACATCATCGCGGCGATAAATTCATCGGTGGCCTTTTTGACTTGCGGGCGTTTGGCCGCAGTAATGCTTTCGGATGGTACCGGTGATAATGATGACGCCGCTCGCAAACGGACCAGACGGTATGAATCGGCCGTGGCGTTCACTAACGCATCAACTACCTTCGCATCCATAACCGAATCAGCCAGTGCATCGGCCGCGCTGGCACGACACAACGGCGAAGAATCGTCTTTTAGAATCTGGATAAAAACGCCAACTTTCTTTTCGTCCGGACAGGACCGCAACAGGCGAATCATGGAATTGGCAAAAATCTCATCCCGATTTTTACTTTGAAGATAGGCCAGAATCTCATCGAGACTTTGCCAGTTTTGGCTGCGCAATTGTTGAATCCATGTGCCGAGTTTGAGCGTTTCGGCCTGATAATCGTCCTTGTGCCACTGGCGTACCTTCTTGTCGGCCCATTCGGGAGACTCTTTCTTATGGCACAGGTTACAGGCGTTGGGCGATTTAAATTTGACCGTCGCCGCAGGCATCGGCGGCCGCATGGAATGGTCACTGCGGTTCATATTGCCAAACCGGGTCATCGGCATGTGACATTGGATACACTGCGTCAAGCCGGTTTTCGGTTTGTGGTGCGTATGGTCTGTAAAATTGTTAACCTTATCCTGATGACACGGCATACAGGCGTTATTGGCTTCTTTGCCGTGAAAACGATATCTCCCGCTTGAAGTGTGACACGTCAGACAGTGCATATCACTGTTTTTGACGCACTTACTCTGCCGCCAGCTTGTATAGGTATAGTTCTCACCCAAGTCCCGTCCGTCCGGGTAGTAATCGACATGCTCATAGGTAATCAAATCATAGTATTGGTAGAAATCCTCACCTACTTTGAAATCGGTTCCCAACGGCGACATTTTGGCATGGCAATTGGAACAGGCAGCATTGGTCTGATGAACGGTATAGCCGTATTTGGGCAGGATAATCGGCATAGCCCAATCATCCACCCCCTCGCCGTCCGGATGGGCAGCGGCGATTTCCAGATGCTCTTTGGCCGGACCGTGGCAGGATTCACAGTTAATGCCCGGCTCTTTCCAGACGGTATTATAGGTGTCGGTCTTCAGGTCATAGGTGTTGACCATCTGGCTGACATGGCAACCGTAACAGGAGGTATTAAACGTATAAGGATAGTCGGTCCAATGATACGGTTCGTCCGGCTGATTGACAAAGTGCCGGACCGCACTGGCGGCGGTATCGAACCATTTTTTTTCGTTCACATCATAGGCCACTGGCAGAACCTGCAGCTTGCCCTTATCCAGTGGGGTGAGAAAGTAATAGACGTTTTTGCCGCCCATCGCGTGGGCAACGGGATATTTTTTGATCTTACCGGATGCAGCTTCGGTGACCACCGCCCCATCATCACTCGTAACAAACCGGTACTTCGCGTCTTTGATAACGATGTCGTCTGTATGAGCTGTCAGCTTTGACTTACCGAGTGCGGGAGTATAAGGCTGCATGGCCAGACCATGATGTGAAGTGGACCACAGCTTGTAAAACCGCTCATGACATTCTATACAACTTGACGAACCGGTATAGCCGGATTGATCGGCAGCCGGTTTGGGTTCCGGTGCGGCGTCGGATACCGTCCACGCCGAAACGACATAAACATATACCGTCAAACAAAACACTATCGCTATTAAAGACTTTTTCATAGTCATCCGTCCCTGCTCGTTATTAAACCCCTGTCGCGGTTATTTTACACGGATTTCAGGAAAGATACAAGCTGCAATTGCACGATAAACCATCAAAAAAGGCCGGACGCTTCTTTAAGCGTCCAGCCCTTGAATCGACAACCTAATGATCGTGTTAGTCATCTGTCTGCCACCAGTCGCCGTCGAAATATGTCCACTTCGGAGAAATGACGATCTTGCGTATCTCGCTGATAACCGCGACTGCTTTTGCGGATGCCACTGTGCCGGCTTCATTGAGTTCAATTGAGCTGATGTAAAACCTCTGTGAATCCGTTCTAACACTTCCGACAAACTTTTCAAACAGCTTTTCCGGGCTTTCCACACTGCCAAGTGCCTGGACAAATCTTGCCGCATCCTCCGGCCCCATCCCCGCGTACCACTCGGGATGATCTTCATATTTGACCTGTCCCTTGGCAAGCTGATACAGTACCTTGATATTGTAATTCTCGCAGTATGACTTCCTGTCACCGCTTGCCATCGCTTCTACCATTGAATCGACCCGCTCAATCAGCCGTGCCGGCAGATTCCTGTCCTGCTTGAAATCGTAAGGTGCAGCATCGGCCGCCATTGTTGCCCGTTCGCCGACACCGATAATTGTCTTGCCGAGATCATTGCTGACTTCAACCTTGCCTTCTTCGACATCAACTGCCAAAATAGATAGCGTCTCACCGCTGAATTGATCTGTCGCCTCATGCATACCCACGGTAAATATCGTCCCCAGGGCCTTCACATTACCATAAGCACTTCTTACGATAAACTCGCCCTTGCCCTTAACCACATCGACAGTCACTTCACCGGCCACATGCTCGAAACCTCTCGTCTTGCTGCCGGAAACCAGTTTGATCTCTGCGCCATCGGCAAGTGTCACGACAGAACCATCCGAAAGCGTATAATCCTGCGGGCCTACTATACTTGCGACCGGGTTACCATTGCCCCCATCGCCGATCTGGCTGATTCCAACGAATATAGCAACAACGATGATCGCCGCGATAGCCATTCCTGTTTTTTTAGATTCCATGATAATTCTCCATATCGTAAACTGACCTGCGTCAGTTTCTTTGTTCGCTTCATCGTATGCCTCCAAGACATCCTCGAACATTCGCTTACGTGTCTCGGCAGGCGCCGAAAACTTCATTTGCTTTACACTTTCTTTTATTTCGTCTGTAGGTCTCATTTTGTTTCTCCTTTTAATCCAGACCTCAGTTTATCAATTCCATACCGGTATCTGCCCTGTACTGTATTAACGGAAACGTTCTGCAGGCCGGCTATCTCTTTGAACGTCATGCCGCCGTTTAGATGCAGCACGATAACCTCTCGCTGGTCTTCAGGGAGTGTGACCAACGCCATACTCATTCCCAGCGATTGCTCCCTGCATATCAGCATCTCACCGGGGCCGGGCATTGGGCTTTGCAGCGAGTCAAAATCATCGGTCCCCGTTCGCTCCTTGCGCTGTTTTCGCATATGGTCGCGAACACGGTTGACGACACTTCTGCCAAGATAACCTTTTAGGTTCCCGTCAATCTTTATCCTCTCTGCCGATTTCACAAATGAAATAAAGACATCGTGCACTATGTCTTCCGCAGAGTTGAAATCATTCATTAATCCCATTGCAAGCGTCAGCAGATAATCGAGATATTTTTCATAAATCCGCCGAACGGCGTCTTTGTTGCCGCGTTTGAATTTCCAGATCAAAATCTTATCTTCAAGCATCTTATACACTTTCGAATTAAGTCTCACGTCTGTTCGCGGCTTTCGATAGACTCCGCTCGATACATACGTATTTTGAAAAAAATCGATTGTACTGCTTAGCTGTGCCATTGATCTTCACCTGTCATACGTGATTATGTTGTAATTCATCGCGGCTTAAAATTTCGCCCGCTCACCAACATCACGCACAAGCAGCAGATTTAGTATAAATAAAATGAATATTTTTACCATTTTTTTCAAGAAACGCCGCTAAAGTAAGAAAAATACAATTTACCGGTATTCCCCAATTTAAGAATCCAATGCAAGTTCTATCCTTTGGACATCAACAATTGCATCAAGAGGCCGTCTAAGCTGACAGGTATCTGTTTACCAAAGCGATTTTTCTGCTGAATTACGGAATATTCTTGAAGCTTTTAGCGGTTATGTGATAATTTAAAAAACTATAGTGTTCATCAAGGTACTTTGAAAAAGAGAAAGATTTTGGGAAATGAAATACTTCAAGCTTATTCAATCAATGGTTTCATGCCGTAACACTTTAATTTTTGTCGTTTTGTTTGTATTGATAGTTATGCTGTTTCACACGGCAGTCGTAGCCGAGGCTGCTAACGATACTGTCAAGGTGTTTATTCTTGCCGGCCAATCTAATATGGAAGGCAAAGCGGCGAACGCTCTTTTTGACCATCAGGCAAAGGATTCCAAGACACAAGACTTTTTTGCCCATCTGCGCCAGGGCGATGACTGGATCGTTCGTGACGATGTCTTCATCAAGTTCCTAAACCGCAGGGGGCCGCTGACGCTCGGATACGGTTCTCCCAACAAGACCGGAACAGAACTGGAGTTTGGCTATATGATGGGTGAGTATTTTGAGCAGCCTGTCATCCTGATTAAGACGGCCTGGGGCGGTCACTCGCTGTTTAAAATGTTCCGCCCACCGTCAGCCGGGCTGCCTGCCGAAGATAAGCTCCAAACTCTTCTAAAAAACACACGTACCAACGTCGAAAAAAAGAATCAAAAGAACAACAGAAACGATCCCCTGCCGACGATGGAAGATATCACCAAACCCTTCGGCTCATCGTATCGGAATATGATGTCTGAGGTCAATGATGTGCTCGAAAACTTTGAAACGATGTTCCCGGCTTTGAAAGGTAAAAAAGCTGAGCTTGCCGGCTTTTTCTGGTTTCAGGGTTTCAACGACAAGTTCGGTGATGCACCGGACGAGTACGAAGCCAATATGAAGCATTTCATCGAGGATGTTCGTAAAGACCTCAATGCCCCGGCCCTTCCGTTTGTCATCGCCGCAATCGGCACCAACGCCTCCAAAACCGCTACGGGAACCACCCTGACAGTTCGGCAGGCCCAGATGGCAATGAACGACGTGCCCGAGTTCAAGGGCAATGTCAAGGCATTCCGCACAGATTTGCTGGTGGACAAAGCAGCTGATGAACTGTTCCCCACCTGGAAACAGAACGTCGAACAATGGAAACTCACCGGTTCAGACCGTCCCTATCACTACTACGGAAGCGCCATCTGGTACACGCGCATCGGCCATGCCGCGGGCGAAGCCATGCTGGAATTGATAAAGGACTGAATCTGACAGCAATTTCGCCGTCATCCGGCCTGAACAAGATCGATCATGCCTTTGGCAATCTGTTTAAGGGGCATAATTTTTTCGGCGGCACCCTGCTCGATAGCCTCTTTGGGCATTCCGAAGACCACACAGGATTTTTCGTCCTGCGCGATGGTGCGTGCGCCATTGTCACGCATGTTCTTCAGGCCTAATGCACCGTCTTTACCCATACCGGTCAAAATTGCTCCCACAGCATTCCCTCCGGCGTATTTTGCCACTGAGTTAAACATCACTTCGACGCTGGGTTTCTGCAGGCAAACCATCGGGCCATCTTTAACGGTGACGTAATAATTAGCACCCGACCGACGCAGCAGCATATGGTAGCCACCCGGTGCCAGCAGGACTTTGCCGGGGACGACGCGGTCGCCGTCTTTGGCTTCAACGACTGTCATCGCGCAATTGTCATTGAGACGTTCGGCAAAGGATTGGGTAAAATTGGCCGGCATGTGCTGGACCACCAGCGTTCCCGGTGCATTGGCGGGAAACGCCGTCAGCACTTCCATCAGTGCCTGTACGCCGCCGGTGGAGGAGCCGATAGCAAAGACTTTATTGGTCGTTTCGGCCATGGCTAAACGCGACGGTCCTGCGGCCCCGCCCTGTTCGGGAGTAACCAGTTTTTCGACCTGCGCCCGCGAGGCGGTTTTGATCTTTTCGACCAGTGCCGCACAGGTTTCATGGACACTATATGAGGTACCGGGCTTGCAGACAACTTCGACAGCTCCGGCGGCCAGTGCTTCCAAAGCCACTTTGCTGCCCTTTGCGGCCAGCGAACTAAGCACGATCACCGGAATCGGCCGATGCTGCATCAGCTTTCGCAAAAAGGTAATCCCATCCATCCGCGGCATTTCCACATCCAGCGTAATAACATCCGGGTTGAGAGCGACGATTTTTTCACGCGCAACATAGGGATCCGGTGCGGTACCGACCACCTCAATACCGCTGTCACGGCCAAGCTGTTCGGTTAAAATTTTCCGCACGATTGCGGAGTCATCAACGATGAGTACTTTGATCGTTCGTGTCAGTGTCAATGCCATGTTCTTCCTCTCGTGTATTTCAGGCCTTAAATCGCCTTCTCCAATCCTCTTGACCGGACGGTTACATCGCCAGTCTCAACGTTCAGATACATATTTCGCGGCGAGCTTCCGCCGACGTCTTCGCCGTCAATAATCATCCCCTGCTTCCACAAGATCTTGCGGATTGCCAAGTGGTTTCGCTTACCAACGTCAAACCCTTTTGGGCCGATATCCATGGCCGCCCCGCCGGCAATCTTGATCTTCATGCGTTTTTTATTGGCGCCGGCCCGCAGCATTTTATCAATCAGAATCTTCATGCCAGTATCAGCAAACATCAGCGGCTTTTGCGCAGCACGTTGAGCGTCAATCTTCGAATCAGGCAGTTGATAATGAATCATCCCCCCGATGCGCACAGTCGGGTCGTACAGACAAACGGCGATGCAGGAGCCTAATGAATAGGTCGCCAGCACATCGGCCGGATTTCTGGACACCTTGGCATCCGACATATTAACGGTAATCCGTGTTTTTAGCATATATTAATCGCTTTCCGCGTTAAGGTTTCATATAGATGGTCGGCTGTACGTATTTGAACTTGTGGTCAATCCCGGTCAGTGACTCGGAATGGCCTGTAAACAGCACGCCGCCGGAATCCAGCAAATCCCAGTACCGGTTGACCAGTGACGCTTGGGTGGGCTTGTCGAAATAGATCATGACATTCCGACAAAAAATAAAGTCCAGCGGCCCGCGAATCGGCCAGTCATTCATCAGGTTGAGGTACCGGAAGGTGATCATTTGCCGCAGTGCCGGGCCGACTTCAAATGCTTTCTGGCCGTTTTCGGTGGTTTGCTTCAGGTATTTGCGTTTTTCCTGAAGCCCCACCGGATTGACCCGTTCGGGGGCATAAATGCCCGCTTTGGCTTTTTCCAGTATTCGGGTGGAAATATCAGTCGCCAGAATTTTCGCGTCCCAGCAACCACCGGGAAGATTCTCCAGCAGTGTAATCGCAATCGAATACGGCTCTTCGCCCGAAGAACAGCCCGCACTCCAGGCCCGGATGCGTTCGCGACCGCTTTTCTGTTTTTTGGCAATCAGCCGGGGCAGCAGCGTATCCTTGAGGAATTCAAAGTGCTGATTTTCACGAAAGAAACTGGTCAGGTTGGTACTCAGCACATCAATAAAATCTGAGAACGCCCGGCCAGACTCATCGCTCTGGATATGTTTCATGTACTCGGAAAAGGATGAAAATTTCCCGGCCCGCAGCTTCTTGGCCAGTCGGGCACGAATCAGTTCCTTTTTTCCGTCATGCAGGTTAATCCCGCAATGATCATAGACAATTTGACTGATCTGCCGGAAATCATCTTCCGTCAGGGTCACTTCCTGTGTAAATATTGCCTGCATTGTCATACCTCTTCATCATTCATTCTGAGCCAGTTTCATCAGGCTGGGAATATCCAGAATCAAGCTGACTTTTCCGTCGCCCATAATTGCCCCGCCTGAAACTCCCTCAACCTTACCCAGTCCTTCTCCCAAACTTTTGATCACCACTCGCTGCTGTGCCAGCAGGTCATCGACGAGCATACAGCATTTCTTGCCGTCGTCTTCGACAATCACCAGTAATGCTTCGGCCGGGTCAGTGGTGACCGGCTCGACATTAAACAATTGATACAGACGCACCAGTGGCATCAACTCGCCCCGTACCATGACCATTTCCAGCCGGTCCTGAACGGTTGAAATCTGTTCGACCTGCGGACGAAGTGTGCCGATAATCGAATTAATCGGGACGATATAACGGCTATTGCCCACGGTCACGACCTGGCCGTCAATCATTGCCAGTGTCAGCGGCAGTCGAATTGTAAAGATTGTTCCTTTGCCCGGTGTTGAAGCAATATCAATCTTGCCGCGCAAAGATTCAATGTTTTTCTTCACCACGTCCATACCGACGCCGCGGCCGGAAACACTGGTAATCTTCTGCGCGGTTGAAAGACCCGCGTGGAAAATAAGTTTGTAAATCTGGTCATCGGTCAGTTGACTTTCGGCATCTACCACACCATTTTCAATCGCCTTGTTGAGAATGCGGTCCTTGTCGAGACCCTTGCCATCATCTTCAATCTCAATGACGATATTGCCCGCTTCATGGAATGCACGCAGTTCGATGCGTCCAACCGGGTTCTTGCCGGATTTTTGGCGATCTTCAGGTGACTCGACACCGTGATCGACGGAGTTTCTCAGCATATGAATCAGCGGATCGGCGATTTTATCGACGATACTGCGGTCCAGTTCGGTTTCTTCGCCGAAGGTGACAAAATCGATGGTCTTGCCCGCTTTCCGTGATACATCGCGTACCAGACGGTTCATTTTCTGGAAAACGCCGGCAATTTGAACCATCCGCATTGACATCGACAATTCCTGAAGTTCGCGAACGATTTTTCCCTGATGCGCCACTTTGCGGTTTAAGGCGTGATGGTCGGACAGGTTGCCGCAAACTTCTTCGGCCACCATCAACTGGGCAATCACCAGTTCGCCGGCCATATTAACAAGATTGTCCAGCCGGGTTGTGCTGACTTTGATTTTTTCATCGACTGCAGCGACTTCCTTTTTCCGTGTCGAAGCATTGGACGATTTTACCGTCGCAGCGGGTTCAGGTTTTACGGCAGGTGTTTCTTCCACTGTCGCCTCGCAGACGGGTTCCGGCTCAATAGTTTCCGGAACAGAGGTTTCCTGCACAGTTTCCACCACTTCATCAGAGGATACCTGTTCGCTAACTGCTTCGCTTTCCTGTGTTTCGACTGCTGCTTCCGCAGGCTCCGGTGTCGATTCGGTTTTATTCTGTGAGCAGGCTTCGATTTTCTCCAGCAGCGCAGTCACTTCTTTCTGAGATTGCACCGGCCGATGCGCATCCATGGCTTCCTGTAATTCGGCCATCATTTTTTTCAGCAGATCAATAGATTCGAATACCACATCAGTATTTGCACCCGCCATCAAAAGTTCACCCTTACGGGCCAGGTCAAGCAGGTTTTCGGTTGAGTGGGCCAGCGAGCCGATTTCAGTCAGATTGAGAAATCCGGCCATGCCCTTAATCGTATGAAAGCCCCGGAAAATCAGGTTCATCACTTCACTGTCATCGGGCTTGGTTTCCAGATCGAGTAACCCGGCTTCGGCAGATTCGATATGCTCATTGGATTCGGCGATAAAATCCTGCACCAGCGGCACATCGTCTTCATCGATCATCATCCCGGCTTCTTCGGCAACAGTCTCTTCGACAGGTGTTTCCACAGCCTGCGTCTCTTCCTGCGGAGGCTGTGGATTCAATACCTGGTCCACCAACTGCTGCAGCGACATGACCTCCTGCGTGACCGAGTCAATGAGTGCTTCCGCATCTGTCGTTTCGTCATTCGACATTTGCCCAAGCAGTTCGGAAATACCGGTGCTGACGTCCTGTGTCTGCTGCACCAGGTCAGCGGGACTGTCTTTGAGCTTGGCAAGGCTTTTATCAATCTTCTTAAAAACCTTTTTCAACTCGTCAACCTCAGCAGCGTCACCGGGACTTAACATGGTTGCACCGGAGGCTGCCTGTTCAATCAATTCCGGAAGTGTCGGGCGTTTAGCCATTCTGATACCTCTATTTCAAGACTGTCATGTCATATTTTTACATATCCATGCATACTATTTCGTCTTTTATCGGGGTAAGATGTATTTCGGAAACTACCTGATTTGGCCAGAAATTGGCGGCGCGGAATTGACATAAACGATTTATATGTAAGTAGATAAACGGAGGTAACTTGACCGGTTGGCGGTCTTTATTCGCTGTCTTGCGGCTGAAGCAGAGTTCCCTGCGGCGACTGGCCGACGGTGGCGAATTCTGAATCGGTATTCAGCATGGCTTTGAAGATGTCAAAAGCCGTCACTTGACCGATAACCGCCCCGCCGTCATCTAAAATCGGCAAACAGCGCAGCCCGTGCTGACACATGTTTTCCATAATAACCGCCAATGACGTTTCAGGACGTGCGGTCCGGACCGGGCGGGTCATGATAACTTTCAGGCGGATTTGCAGTGTCGCGTCATCGGCGGGCCGGCGCCACTTGGCAAAGACCGGCTTGAGATAAACGCTGATCGCGCCAATCAAATCGACCCAGGAAATGATTCCTTCCAGAACGCCGTTTTCGCCGACCATGAGATAGCCGGCGTCATTTTCCTGCATTGTTGTCATCGCCTGCTGGACACTGTCTCCCGAACTGATCCAGACGACCTTTTTCTGCATGACGGATTGTGCCTGCAAGGTCAAAAACGACTTCATTTCCTCACCCGGAAGCGAGGGGAAGGAATGAACCATGTTTTCAATCGATTGGCTGACAACCCCGTTCGCCTGTTCGCGTCCGGGGTCTGTATCTTCCGTTTCCAACGACACCGGCACTGTGGCCGAATCCTGCGTTTCCTCGGCAACGTCAGCGGACTGCGTCTCGGATGCAACCTCCTCTAATTCGGCTTGCTCCGGCTGCTGATCATCCTGCGGAAGTTCGGCGGTTTCTTCCGGCTGTGATTCCGGTTCTGACACCTCCTCAGTCTCCGCAGCTGCTTCAGCAGGTGTTTCAGTGATTTCCTCTGACACCTCTTCATTTTCGTTAACGGATTCAGCCTCGGTTGCTTCGTCCTCGACATCTGAGGCCGTCTTTTCAGTGAAAAGTGATTCCGGAAAAATAACGCCGCATTGAAACGCCGGAAATTCCCCGACGGTCATTTCAAGCGGAATATACATGAATTCTTCATCTTCGGCGATACCTATATTTTCTTGGGAATCACTCCAGGGAACACCAATGAATGTTCCGGTTTGCAGGAAATGGCCGTGTTCGGACCAGCCTTCGCGGAAGACCCGGTCCCAGGAACCCACCAGCAGGTTGCCGGTTTCGCCGACGGCATCATCCAACTCTTCAGCGTCCTGCTGAGTACCCTTTTTACGCATATCAAGAATGCGCTTTTCCGGCAGCATCACAATCGTGCCGGATAGTGTAAACAGTCCTTCTTTATCAACGACCAGATGAAAATCACCGTCTAAAATGCCGGTTGATTGAACGGTAAATAGTGCCGCCAGTTTTTTGTACTTCTTTGCCAGCCCTTTGGAAGTTTCCGCCACAGGCCCCTGCGCCGTACAGTCCATATCAATACCGAACATACCGGCGATATCTTCGCAGAATGTCTCGAACGATTCGACTGAAAGCTCTTCTACCTGTGTTTTAACATCTGTTTGCGGCATTATTATGATCCGGTCATTTTCTCATCATTGTCGGCAGTTAATTGGACTTTTCCCGATACAGCAGTGACAATTCGGTGGGATATTCGTCTTCGATGATGACTTTTTCCATGACTTCCTGAGCGCCTTCGCCCAGCGTATTTTTCAACTGGCGGCCGTTGACAACCAGCGGAATTGACAATTCGATGTTGCTGTAAGTATCATGCAGACGCCGTTTGACACAGCCCATAATCATATTGCAGACCTCACCAATCGCATCGCAGGTGTCTTCGTCAGAAATTTCATCCACCGAGTCAATCCCCAGCATATTCATGGTAATCGTCTGAGCACAGTCCTTGCCGCAGCAAAAGGCCAGGCACCCTTCCAGGTCTCCCTTAAAGGTGATCGATCCCAGGACCGCATCACCTTCGATTTGCTGATTCGGATCGTCCGCTTGCATCAGATCCATAAAAATCATCGTTTCAAAGATTTCTTTAGCACTGTCCGTAAACACATCATTAAAGCATATCTGTTCAATCATAATGATACCTGTGTCCTTATCTTAAGTTACTAAATCCTCGGTTCCAATACGCAACGAAGTTTTTGGCACTTCTCGACATCTTCGTTCGCAGTATGGTCGATACCGGTTAATTCATAAACGGCATCAGTTTTTCCTGGAAATTTTCCGGCGTAAAGGGCTTGGTGATAAATCCGTTGGCTCCATCAGCCATCACACCGTCAATCGTTTCCTGGGCACTTTCGGTCGAAACCATGACAATTTTGGTATTATCACAAGAGGACATTTCTCGTGCCTTTTTAACCATTTCCGGCCCGGTCATTTCCGGCATATTGATATCGCACAACACGATATCCACCGGGGAGGCATTCAGTTTTTCCAATGCCTCGACACCGTTTCCGGCTTCTTCGATAGTGTCAAATTCCAAGCCGGACATCCGAACGGTCCGCATAATAATTTTTCGCATTGTCGCTGAATCATCGACAATCATCAGTGTCTTAGCCATTAGACATTCTCCGGTTTACAGTAACATCTCGGTTCATTGTCATACTTCCACGTCTTATTTATCGCTGATTGGAAAGGCGACTTTAGGAAATCCGGCCAATTTCACATATTTTCAGCAGAAAAGCACGGTAAGATCGATTTTCCTGCAGAAACCACTTAAGTTGACCGGTTGTTTATCGAAAATGGAGTGAGCAGAGATCGTGATTAGTGCGTAAATCTGTCCGGTTTACGTGGATTAATATATTAAGGTATTATCAAATGGCCAATCCTGGCGCCCTGCTGGAAAAAACAAGACCTGATACAGACAACCCGCCCGATCAGAACGCTACCGCAAATCATGATATAAAAAACGGTACGGAACAGCTTGAAATTGACACCAGCCTGGAAAAAACCCTCAACGGCCCTTCAATCGATGAAATTCTTACCAAACGTGAAAGGCAAATCCTCGAATACATCATCGCCGGCCATACCAATAAGGAAATAGCCCAGAAACTTTATCGCACCCAGCGAACCGTTGAATACCATCGCAACCGGCTGATGCGCAAACTCGACACCCATACCACCGCAGAACTGGTTAAACGAGCAATCCTCATGGGAATTGCCTAACAACTTTTCTTTTGAACTAACCCTTTTTCACTCTCCAAGAAGGACTATTATATAGACATATCAGGGTTAAAGTCCTTTAAATACCCCTAATTTCAGCATTCTCCTCCTGTTTTTATAGCTCTATCCCCTCTTGAATCATCAGAGTTTTTACCCATCTTACTCCTCAAATCAGGTACTTTCCGTAATTACCTTTTAGCCCAATAATGACGAAAAGATGACCGGTGAAGGTTTTTCGCGTTTTGAAAAAAACTTAAGTAAAGCTGAAATATTCTAACACTTATAGGAAAGGAATAGATTATGTCACAGGCAACCGCACAGTTAGAGCAGGTTCAAGCATCCCTTGCCGACAAAGAAGGAAAATACCTGACTTTTGCGTTGGGTGCCGAGGAATACGGTTTGGAAATCCTGAAGGTTCGTGAAATTATCGGGCATATGGATATCACAGCGGTCCCGCAAACACCGGATTATGTCAAGGGTGTGATTAATCTTCGCGGCCAAGTGATCCCTGTCGTTGATATCCGGACACTATTCGGTATGGAAGCGAAAGAAATTACCGAAGAAACCTGCATTATCGTTGTTGAGGTTCTTCGCGGCAGCCGCACGTTTAATACCGGCGTTGTCGTCGATCAGGTGTCTGAAGTTCTGGATATTAAAGGGGACAGTATCGAAGAAGCTCCGCAGCTTGGCGCCTCAGTCAATACCGACTTCATCCTGGGGATGGGCAAAGTCAACGATGCCGTAAAAATCCTGCTCGATATTGACAAGGTACTGGACTGCTCGGGGCTGGATAAGTTCGAAAAAAACACTGACGAATAAAATCAACTATCAATGAGGGGAGCGTAAAACATTTTAATTAGAGAGGAACGCAAAAATGTTTAAACGCATGAAGTTAAAAACCAAACTTGTTGTCATCGGAATCCTGTTAACCGCGATCCCCCTGCTGGTCTTCAGCGTCTTTATCCTAGGGCAGAACAATCGCATGAAAAACGCCGCAGAAGAAGGCTGTACCAGCCTGGCCTATGCTGATCTGGACCACATTGCCCGCAGCGTCTATTCGATGTGCGCTATCCATGACGAGTTCAGCAGCCAAAACCCGGAAGCCACCAAAGAACGGCTCCGCGAAGCCGTTATGTCGATTAAGGTCGGCGATACCGGATATGTTTTTGTGCTGGACTCTAAAGGCAATTACGTCGTCTCAAAAGGCGGCTCACGTGACGGTGAAAGCATCTGGGGCGCCAAGGACAGCAACGGCACCCCGTTCATTCAGGAAATGTGCAACAAAGCCGGCGATCTGAAACCGGATGAAATCGGTGAACAGCGGTATTTCTGGAAAAATGAAGGCGATGCAGAAGCCCGTGAAAAAATCGCGAGATTAACTTATTATGAACCATGGGACTGGGTCATTGGTGCCAGCTCCTATACCGATGAGTTTTATCACGCTTCCGAACAGGTCAAAACCATCGGTCACCGCGGCGATATAATATTAGGGTCTGTCTTGCTCGTGTCCTTCTGTGCTACGGGACTGGTCTGGTTGCTGGTTGCCGGCGGCATTACCAAGAAAATCAACACAATTGTTCTGTCGCTTTCGGAAGGTTCCGAACAGGTTGCTTCCGCCTCAGGACAGGTCAGTTCCGCATCGCAGTCACTGGCTGAAGGTGCCACCGAGCAGGCCGCCGGTCTGGAAGAAACCTCCAGCTCACTGGAAGAAATGAGCGCGATGACCAAGCAGAACGCCGACAATGCTCAGCAGGCTAATACGCTGATGGAACAGGCCGGTAAAGTTGTCGGGGAAATGGCCAAGGCGACGCAGGAAATGAACACGTCAATTAATGATATTAAAGCCGGTGCTGACGAAACCGTCAAGATCAACAAAGTCATCGACGAAATCGCTTTCCAGACCAATCTGCTGGCTCTCAATGCCGCGGTTGAAGCAGCCCGTGCCGGTGAGGCCGGAAAGGGTTTTGCCGTCGTGGCTGAAGAAGTTCGCAACCTCGCTATGCGTTCGGCAGAAGCTGCCAAGAATACGGCTGACCTTTTGGACGGCTCGCAGCGTAAAGCCGAAAATGGTGTTCATGTTGTCGAACAGGTCAAAACATCACTGGAACAGACACAGCAAAACGCCGGCAAAGTTGCCGGTCTGATTGCGGAAATCGCCGCGGCCAGCGCCGAGCAGGCACAGGGTATTGACCAGGTCAATACCGCTGTCAGCCAGATGGACAAAGTAACCCAACAGACCGCAGCAAATGCGGAAGAATCAGCCAGCGCTTCGGAAGAACTCAGCGCTCAAGCCGAGCAAATGCAGGGAATCGTCCAGGATCTGGTCGCACTTGTCAACGGCAGTACGAACAGTGTTTCTGCAAAGACACATCACCCTGCCAGCCAAAAAGTCAACCTTGGCGACGCTGCTTTTCACCAGATTGCCAAAACCGGAACGCAAAAGGCCTCTGCGAAGAAAGCAAAAGCCGCCGCGGCGACGGAAATCCCCTTTGATGAGGATTTCTCCGACTTCTAATGCATCTCTGACTTAGTAATTTGAGTCAAATATTAAGGTACGAAAGGTTTTTATAGCCTTTCGTACCTTTTTTTCATTTTGTATCATTTTCCAATTTCCCTGCATGAATACTCTATATTGCCCCTTCATAATCATCACTCACAAGATATTCCATTCCCATTATCCATACCGATTTACTGTGAAATGCCCGATAAAACAATTCAGGTACTTTCCGAAATAAAGTTAGGGACATTTACCGACGAATCTTTAGGTAGATTCGGATAGCATTAATCCGCAAAAGAAGAAGGGCCATCAGTACTTCTCTTGACGAATCTTTATTATCGCAAAACGTAAAGCAAAAGAGAACATGAAAGAAAGGAGACTGCAATGCCGCAAGTCACTGTACAAACCACACAGCCGCAGCAGGCGCTCATTGACAAAGAAGGTAAATACTTAACCTTCGCATTGGGAGCCGAGGAGTACGGACTGGAAATTCTAAAGGTTCGCGAAATTATCGGCTATATGGATATCACCGCTGTTCCACAGACACCGGATTATGTTAAAGGAGTTATCAATCTGCGCGGCCAGGTGATTCCTGTCGTCGATATTCGTACTCTGTTCGGCATGGATCCCAAGGACGTCACTGAGGAAACCTGCATCATCGTGGTAGAGGTCCAGCGAAATCAACGGACCTTCAGTACCGGCGTTGTGGTCGATCAGGTTTCAGAAGTGTTAGATGTCGCCGGTGACGCCATCGAAGAAGCCCCTCAACTGGGTACTTCAGTCAACACGGATTTTATTCTGGGCATGGGTAAAGTCAACGGAGCGGTCAAAATCCTGCTGGACATTGATCGCGTTTTGGACTGTTCGGATTTAGAGCACATCCAAACAGTCAATGAATGAGCTAATAAAACAGAAGAACAACCACTTACTGGAAGGAATTGAACATGTTTAAGAATCTCACAATCGGGAAAAAAATCACATTGGGTTTTGGATTGGTTTTGTTGGGACTGACCGTAGTCGGCATCTGGTCAGTTCTTGGTGTCGGCGGCATTGTAAATAATGCCGGCGAAGTCATCGGCGGCAACCAACTCCGCGGCGATATGACGCAGCGTGAACTGGACCACCTAAACTGGGCTAATAAAGTAACGGATTTTTTAAA
Source organism: Sedimentisphaerales bacterium (assembly GCA_028282905.1). Classification (GTDB taxonomy): domain Bacteria; phylum Planctomycetota; class Phycisphaerae; order Sedimentisphaerales; family Anaerohalosphaeraceae; genus 4572-13. The sequence goes on from JANQGW010000136.1 coordinate 26,125, forward strand.
TGATGAGACGGTTACTCAACTGGATGTCCAAACCGATCCGCATCAATGCGCATTCGGGAAATGGTACTACAGTGAACAGCGTAAGCAGGCCGAGGCAATGGTTCCGGCGATTGCCGCAGATCTAAACGAAATCGAACAATGGCACAATGATCTGCATGCATCAGCCAAAGAAATCAGTGACTGTTTCTGTCAGGCCGACCTTGCATTGAGTGCCGAACTGCAGCAGAAAAAAGTGGATCATCTCGCCTGGGCACACCGGGTCAAAGATGTATTCGTGGACCCATCCATTACAAAGGCTGATGTCCAGACCGATCCGCACAAGTGCGCATTCGGCAAGTGGTATTACTCCGAACACGTACAGCACCTGCGTAAGGAAGACCCGGGTTTCGATGCAATCTGTGCGGAAATCGAAGATCCTCACCGCAAGCTCCATGAAAGTGCGACGCATATTAATACCCTGCTGGGTGAAAGTAAACGCGAACAAGCCGCAAAGTACTACATGGACAATACCAAGCCGT
>JANQGW010000148.1 GCA_028282905.1 Sedimentisphaerales bacterium
AATCGTAATTATTCGATTTGGGATAGTGTGCTTTTTGCAAAGATTCGATTTGAGCCCAATATTACCACCATGCTGCTGAATTGCCGTTGCAACGATGTGACAATGGACGGGGCGAATATAACATCGGTCAAAGGCTGGCAAACCACGACTCAGCAGTGGCATGTGGTCAAGGCGAAACTGTTTGCCGATTGTTCGGGCGATTCGGTCTTGGCGCCGCTGACCGGCGCGGAATATCGCACCGGCCGCGAGGCGAGGTCGCAGCACGCTGAGGACATTGGCCCGGAGGTGGCCGATCAAAAGACGATGGGCAGCAGCTGCCTGATTCAGGCACGTGAAATGCCGACCGCCCAGCCGTTTACGCCGCCTGCCTGGGCGAATAAGTATCTGTCCTGTGATGAATTTATGCACCGAACTCACAATCTCAGCGAGACGCAGAATTTCTGGTGGCTTGAGATCGGCGGCGAACTGGATACGATCAGCGATGCCGAAGATATTCGTGATGAACTGCTCAAGGTTGCCTATGGCGCGTGGGATCATATCAAAAATCATTGCGAAAATAAGGATAAAGCGAAAAACTGGACGATTGACTGGGTGGGTATGCTGCCGGGTAAACGAGAGAGCCGCCGGTATGTCGGCGACTTCATTATGACGCAGAACGATGTCCGGGCCGAAGGGCGGTTTGATGACATGATCGCTTTCGGCGGCTGGCCGATGGACGATCATCATCCGGGCGGATTCCTTTATAAGGGCGATCCGACGACATTCCATGACGCACCGTCTCCGTATGGAATTCCGTATCGCTGCCTGTACAGCAAAAACATTGACAACCTGTATTTTGCCGGCCGCAATATCAGCGTGACCCATGCCGCCTTAAGCTCCACTCGCGTGATGGCCACCTGTTCGCTGCTCGGTCAGGCTGTCGGTACGGCCTGTGCGATTGCCGTGCAGGAAAATGTGACGCCACGTCAGCTTTATGAAAACAGCTATACGGACCGACTTATACAGATGCTCATGGACGATGACAGCTACCTGCCGTGGCATAAACGCAGCGTTTCGCAGCTTTCGTTAGATGCGACGCTGACAGCTTCCAATGGAGATCCACAGTCATTGCGTAATGGCATCGAACGTAGTTTTGGTGACGATGATAACGGCTGGGTCGGGCAAACAGGAGATTGGATTGAGTACAGCTTTTCAGAGCCTGTCAAACTATCCGAAACTCGACTTGTTTTTGACAGCAACTTAAACCGGATGATTCGCAAGAAGAAACTGTCTGCCGGCGAAGTCAGCGGCAGCGGTGATCCTGCGGCAACCGCGACTCGTGAGATGTGGTGTAATTATCCGATTGGTGCGCCCGCCAAGGCTGTTCCGGTGGAGATGGTCAAGGCCTTCCGGATCGAAGCTAAAGATGAAAACGGCCAGTGGAATGTTGTTTATCAGGAAACCAATAATTACCAGCGGCTTAGAAAAATTCCGCTCGATGTTAAAACTCAAGCGATCCGTTTGATACCGGAATCAACCTGGGGGAGTCAACATGTTCGAATTTTTTCATGGGAAGTGAAATAGAATTCTAAGATCAGTGAAGGATATCCTGATGGACAGGCGGTAAGCACGTTTACACTGAAAACATGGACGAAAAAACCGAAGGTTGTAAATACAAGTACAGGGAAAAACTGTTGCCTGTTAGATAGAATCTGGAACCTGTGCTGTGATATTTAATGTAGATGTGCACCAACGATGTTCTATTGGGCTACTATCAGCCTACTATTTGTTTAACTAAAATCCTTATACTATTTTTAAAAACTGCGTTTAAGGCGTTAAAAGGGATTTTTCAGGAAACTCTGTATCGGACTGTCGATCCTCTATGAAGCCAGGTTTGTCAAGATAAAAGTAAGATTTGATTGGCTCAATCCTCTATCCTGAGGAACAGTATTTACGGTCCCGAAACTATGCTTGTTTGTGGTAGTCTGATACATGCAAAAAACACTCTTGTACTTCCCCAGATCAATAGCTAAAATATTCATTATAGGCCTCCTTGTCAGGTTCTTAAAATTGAGCCAGCCCACTGTGGTCAAGCTCGTCACAGGCTAAATTATAGCCAAAAACCTAACCGGCAGAGAGGCTTGGCTTACATAGTTTCCGATGCTCTGTGTTTACCATACTATGTCTTTATTTCACAGTAGCTCTTCATGAAAAAGTGGGTCACTGAGTGGGTCAGTCGCCACTTGTTGGTGACCTGTTATTCATTTGCTCAGTGACTTGTCAACCACTTGTCAACCTCATTTAGACCCCAAAAAACGATTATAAGCCCTTGATTTACATGGTTTTATGATCCATAAAATGTTCTCCGGAGCCAAAGGTTTGGGGTTCGAATCCCTACGGGGACGTTTCTTAAGCCCTTTAATAAAAAGGGCTTAAGAGTCACTTAGGTGTTGTTTGCATCTCTTGATTTGGGTGCTGCAACAGATTTGCAACAAAATTTGTCTGCGTGACCTTTCTCGCACGTTCCAACAAATCTTCACGAACCGCCAGATAAAAACGGTGGGTTGTCTGGAAATCAGCGTGACCGGCTAAGTGCATCACATCGTATTCAGCAAGCCCGTTTGTTAGCCAATTTGTCAGGCAGGTTCTCCGTAAATCATGGAACTCACCTTTTTTAACACAGGCATGTGTCTGGATTTTCTCGAAAATACGCGTGAAATTGTTGACAGGGCAGGTACCATACCGCTGCTTCCAACGTCCTTCAATGCGGACACTTTGGAGATGCTCATATCGCTCGACTGGCAGAAAGACATATGGATATCCTGCTGGTTGTTTGGCTTGATGCTCGGCCAGCAAAGCAACCACTTCCTCGGTTAAAGGTAAGGTTCGCCTATCCGTATCTTTGATATGCCATTCCCATGTATGCTTGGTATCCTTTTTGGGTGATACTTCAACTGTCTGTTTTTCAAAATCAATATCACTCCATGTTGTATTCAGCAATTCACCTCTACGCATTGCGGTTGACAAAGCCATGAGAATTAATAAGTCCCAAGGCATCCAGTCAGCACGAGATAGAATACGCGAGCTTTCAATTAACTGAATACATTCTTTTTCGGTATAAATCCGGATTTTTTTCCGAGGTGATTTTGGCTTTCGGATTCGGCTGAAAGGATTGAGTTCAAGCAACCCCCGGTCAACACCCAACTGAAAAACCCGCTTAACTGAACGTACTTTTTTATTCACTGTTGCAGGTGTATTACCATCATCCAAACACGTCTGGATATAGATTTCACCATGTCTCAATTTGACATCTTGAACGGAGATATTGCCAATTGTCTTAATAAGATGTCTCATGGCAATGTCCTGCTGAACCAATGTGCTTTCACGAACTTGGCCTCGACTTCTTTCGAGACTAATTTTAAGAAATTCTCGAAGACGTAATGACTGTGGTTCATTACAGCCCATTTTCATTTTTCGTTCGAACTTTGCTGTTCTGTCCCAGCGTCAAATGGGACAGTTAGGGATGGTTAGTGGTTGACACCTCAAGGTATTTCCTGCATGCAGGAAATACCTTGAAATCG
>JANQGW010000232.1 GCA_028282905.1 Sedimentisphaerales bacterium
TGGAAACAGTACCGGCGATTCTTTTAAAAAGCACTAAGAGAGAGGGTGATGTCTGATTTTATCGCATACCCAATATTCTTTTTTCTGATCGCTGTTACCTTATTCCTTGCCATTCTAATCAGCCGAAACGTATGTAAAACCGGCGTCGAGCATTTCAGCGGTCGAATGTTGATTCTCTTCGCCATTCTCAACGCCTTTCTCTGTACCCTTCTTTTGTTATCTCAGACAATCTCCACTTCATCTCTTGCCACCTCAAGCAGATTTATTACAGGTTTTTTAGCCATCATCATTCCAATCAGAGTTCTGTGGAACTATTTTACACTTCCCCAAAAGATTATCTCACAATTCAATCTTAAACCCTATGAGAGCAGAACTGTCACGGCGATGATTTCCTCACTATCGAAATCGATGGAAATCACACCGCCTGTAATTTTTTCATCAGATTCGGTCAGAACACCGTTTGTCTTTGGCAGGCGTTCAGCAGACTCTTATCTTGCAATCCCCAGCCAGTGGAACAACTTTAACAACTCTGACAGTTATTCTGTCCTTTTACATGAAATGGCCCATATCCGAAATTATGACGTTGGTTTTCTTGCGTGGGCTCAGGCGTATACGAGAGATTTTAAATGGTTCATGACCGGTTTCCCATTGCTGATTGCCCTTGAATATACACTCCAACACAAACAGGCAGCATCCTCGCTATGTATTTACCTTTCATGTTTGTTCGCTCTTTACGGCCTGCTCAAATATATCCTTCGGAAACGGGAATATCTGGCTGACAGAACCGCAGCATTACTGATCGAATCCCGTCTTTTTGAACATATGGTTACCCTTCACTCAGAAGAGAATATTAATCCTATTACCGAATCAGCTCAAGGATCTAAATCAAGATTCAGCACTCGACTGCATCGATGGCTGACAGATAAAGCCCTGTTTTCGAAACACTCTAAGCGGTGGACTGCAATCCTTCGAGTGTCTACATTTTTTCGATTGTCACATCCGGAACGGTCAAAACGGATAGACAATATTTCATCAACAAACGAGGAAATTACCAATCCCCAAGTTACTTTAGGCGATTGTTTTTGGGCCGGTATCATGTTGGGATTTTGGGGTATTGCTATCGGACTGTGCGGATACTGGTTTTTTGGCCCCGCACGATACACCTCAGAAGACGTCGAATGCCTCCATTTATCATACAATCTGTATTGGCTGGCATCACCTCCGACAGTGGGATTCTGGGCGACCTTTGCCACACTTGGCTTCTGGGCTTCACTTAGCAGGCCCAATATGGACAAAGCATTTTTCAAATTATTGCTCAAACAACATGGTATTGCTTTCGGCGGCATTTTGACAGTCAGTCTGTTGATTTTAACATCGGGGCTACTGCAGCTACACTTTCAAGTTCTTTCCGTCCTCTGTGTTCTATGGCAATTTATGATCATGCTGATAGGATTTTGTGCGAGTCTTGTCTCTATCTTTTTATGGGGTGTCATACGCTATCTCCAAGCAAGTACCATTTCTAATCTCAAAAAAACCTGTTGGACATTACTGCCGCTTTCAATTATTGTTATTGGATCAACGCTTCTGGGAATGTGCCAAATCAGCAATAACAATGCCTTTGAAGGAACAATTCTGGTTTTCAGTACTCTGATCGGCTGCGTGATATTCAAAGAAGCTGTTGGTCGGTCACGATTCTCTGAACCTGACCATTATATGACAGTGTCTTTTACATTATTTACTTGTCAGATTGAAGGAAAAGCCTTTTCCCAATGGAGTAAAGTTATTGATGTGGCAGTGATTCCATTATTTTTGCTTTTTCCGATACTGTTGATTTATGGGTGTCTTTGGTGGCTTTTACACGACACATTGGGCAACCTAAGTGTTCGCTGGGCCATTCTATCTCTGATTATCATCGGCTGCACCATCCTTGTTCTGCTTTATTTCTTCGAAAAGGGAAAATACCGGATAGTCAGACGCCCGAAAATTCACCAGTTGTTTCACTGTCTGAAGTTGCTCTCAAAGCCACAATCAATCAATACGCCCAACAAGATTGCACGAGTTGCAAAAAGTTACGGCCTAAAGAATACCGAATCGTTCAAGCATCTCCTAGACTTGATAACTGGTGACGTCTGTGAATTATACCATTTTTCAAAGGCAACTTGCCCTGACCTTGGCAAACAAGCTATTGAATGGATGTTACAATGCCAACAGTCCAGAGGTTTTGGTCTTTGGCCCCAAAGCGGACCCCGCCTTATCTCAACTTATCATGCCCTGTCTATTCTAGAAGACAGTGATCGACTGGACAGCATTAATCCTTCGGGCCATATTTCCTGGATACAATCATGTCAACAGCCGGACGGTTCGTTTAAGAGTCCCTGGAGCAAAAGAAATACTTGGGAAGATACTTTCTTTGCGGTCACATCACTAAATATCCTCGGAACATCTCTCGAAACGGGCCAGACAGACCGTTGCCGTCAATTATGCCGCAATTTCCTGCAAGAAGGACTCACCAAGGATCGAGCGGAAATGGTTTACTATTCGATTGGAAGTTTAGAGGCCCTTGATCACCTTGACGAAAAAACGATTAAAACAGCCTCCCAATGGATTGTTGAAAAAACAGAAAAACTTCTCCTGGCCAACATCGGTCTCAATTACGAAAACATTCATTTTGTTGTCATGACCTATGATATCCTCAATCAAATATCTCCACTTACATCCATGAATCCGCAAATCAAGCTGCTGACAGACCGGATTCAAACAGCACTCGACGCTGAACTGGCAGACCTCCGCCAGTAAATTTCCATTCAAGATAAACCAGTCCGATTACTATAAACAATTCCATAATTTTTCAAGATTATTTCTGCGCCACTGCCCTGTTATTGGAACTCCCTTCCAGAGTACAAAATAAAACGATCTTTAGTGAAAGGGAAAACAATGTCCTGGAAAAAGAAGCTCTCGGAAAAAATCGCCGACACCTTACGGTTTGCCGCCTATCTGTTTGTGGCACTGGATACAATCCTGCTGTCGATATTTTTGTTTTGGTTTCTTGTCCGGTTCCTATGGCGGTTTATGCAGTATGTTGATTACAAGATGTTTCAACATCCATGGTTCTAACGGGAGGTAAGAGATAATGGGTATTCTACGTAAAATCAGAAAAGTCATCATCGGCTATAATCACGACCACACCATCAGGGACAACCTAGGCCAGACCGGTGAAATCCATAATGAATCCGATTTCGATGGTTCGGTTGAAAGCATTTATATCGAAGAGCGGATAAACCAAAAATGCGGCTGTTTTGCCGATATCGGAGGCCGGTGTGCCGACTGCGGTGCCGTCAGTTGTGTGCGATGTCATCAGCATTGCGGCGGCAGTGAAAACCCGGCCTCTGTTGGCTGCGGCAAACCCATCTGTCGCGAACACACACGCTACAAAACGATTGGCGATGGGTTGACGCTTCCTTTCTGCCGGCAGTGTGCCGGAAAACTCAGCCGTAAAAAATGCCGTCAAATCACCACACGGCTGTTGTTAAGCCCATTTATTGAACGGGAGGAACCCCGATGAATCCGGATAAAAATCTTTCCGAACTGACTAAAAAAGTGCAGATGGGTCTGTCGCTGGGGGTCTTTAAGGATCGGCTGGGTCAAAAACTCCTGCGATTTTATCATCTGGGAATCCTGGATCCCTGGACCATCGGCCAAATAAATACACGAGTCGATAAGGCCCTCCGCCGGAAAGCGTTCCAGACAGAGCCGGTATTCCAGGAGGCTCAACTGCATTCAGGGAAACTCATCCTGGGTGTTGATAATAAGCACAAACCCCTGACGACTCATCTTCAGTATCTCAACGCCGGGTCACTGCTGGTAGCCAATACCGGTTCAGGTAAAACAACACTGCTGACCTATTACGCCCAGCAAATTGCCCAACATGTCAAGGGAATGTGGCTGGTGGATCTTCGCAAAAAAGAGTTTCGGTTTCTCAGGCCGCTCTTCCGGCAATATGGGATGGACCTGGTGATTGTTCGCAGCCGGTCATTTAAGATCAATCCACTCCAAGTACCATTGAAGGTCGCTCCGGGCGAATACGCCGCGACCATTGCCGACGTACTGGCAAAAGTCCTGAATCTTCCGCCGCGTGCGTCGGTACTGCTGAGCACCACGATTATCAAATTGTATCAGCAGTATCATGTTGACACCGGCAGCCGGAAATTCCCCACCCTGTTTCATCTATTTGAGGCGGTCCGTAATGACAAGACTGCCAACTCACAGGCACGCCAAGCGATCCTCGATAACCTCGAAGCTATTTTGATTTCACTGGGACCGGAGGTTCTGGGGTACTATCACGGATGGGATACCAACGAACTGGCTAAATTTAAGCTGGCTTTGGAATTAACCGGTCTTCCGGAAAGCGGCAAGGATTTGCTATTAAACACTCTCGTTGCCTCCGAATTTACCTCACGGATCGCCCGGGGGATTTCCAACAAGGGGATGGATTTATGGATGAGTCTGGATGAGGGACAGCGGCTGTTCTCACAGCACAAGGAAACCTCGACCTATACCGGCAACTCTCTTACGGATTTGGCCGGCTTGGTTCGAGGGGCTGGGATCGGGTTGTTTATTTCGGTTTTAACGCCGGATGATTTATCTAACCGTATACCGGCGATCACCTCAACGAAAATCATGGGCCGGTGCGGCTCAATCCCCGAATACATGGCCGCAGGAAGGTATATGGGCCTCTCCTCTGAACAGATTACCTGGTGTGCCCACCATATGATTCCAGGAACGTTTGTCGGTCAGATCGGAGACGGCAAGTGGCGGTATCCGTTCCTGTTCAAAATCCCCGCCCCGCAACGGATGTGTCCTGTTTCAGATCAGCAGGCGGACCAAAGTCTGGCGGCACTATCCCATTTGAAAGTCGAACCGGTGGAGTTTGTCCAGTGGTCGGCCAGACCCCGTATCGATGTGTCATCCCAGCAGCCGCAGGCATCCACGCTCACCGACAGTGAATACCGGCTCCTGAAAGCCATTGTGGACCATCCAATGCTTTCTTCCAGCCAGTATGTCAAGCTGGCTAAAATCAGCCCCAACACACTCAGCAAACTGCGGCCGGAATTGATTCAGCGGGGATTCATTCGAGAACACGAAATAGACTCCGGTAAACGCGGACGCACCAAGCGAATGCTGGAACCATTGGAAGCAGGCATCAAAGCGGTTCAAGCCCACACCCAACAGGAAGGCATTTAATGCGAGGCGATCTATTTCATAACACGCTGGTTAAAGATGCCGAAGCTGTTTTTTCAGGCTTTGGCTGGCAAATCGATACCGAACGGATGGTTTGTGCTAAGGGTGTTACCACCTATTTTGATCTCTTTGCCTGGACCGGTTCTCTAGCAATGGCCTGTGAGATTGAAACGACCTGCCGCCACGCCCTCGACAACCTCAGAAAAGCGCAGGCGATTGAAATCCCTTTATGGATCATAGTCCCGACACGACGAATACGGCAGCAGATTCAGCGATTGCTCGGAACGGAGAAAATATTTTCGGGAGGCAAACCCGTGAAAGTCATTTTGCCCGATGAACTGAAAGAATATATTGAAACCTATATGAAAACCAACACATTGAAAGGAACCGATTATGAAAATCAAATGGAATAACATCTTTGCGATCATCATTATCATCTGCCTGATTAAGCTTCTGCTGAAACTAAAGGATGGATTCGGCGGATTTTGCCTGCCCTGGTACTTTGATGATCCAAACTACATGTTGTTTTTTGTGGGGATTATCTGTGTGACGATTATCGGGATCGTAAAAATCCTGTCTAACCGATAACCGCAAGTAAATCAACGTTTTCTCGATGGCCGGTTCAATTATTTGAGCCGGCTTTTTTTATGAAAATTTCCATTTTGTTTCTGCGCCGCCGGCCTCTTGTTGGAACTCCTCTATGAACGACGACTTCTTCACGCTGCAGCAAAGAAAAGTCATAAAACAAAAACTTTAATCTCGAAAGGAAATGCG
>JANQGW010000005.1 GCA_028282905.1 Sedimentisphaerales bacterium
GTTCACGCGACCGCCAGTTTCCGATATCGTCACCACTGCTGCCGCCGCGACCGCCACGACTGCTGCCGCCGCGACTGCTGCCGCCACGACTTCCGCCACGACTTCCGCCGCGACTGCTTCCGCCGCGACTGCTGCCGCCACGACTGCTGCCACCGCGTCCACCACGACTGCCTGAACCGCCTCTTCCTCCCTGGTTGTCGCCAAAATCACTATTATTGTCTTCATCATAGTTGGCCGCAGCCTGCAGCAGATCCGCCACATCATACGTTTGGTTGCGGTAGCTGGTAGGCAGTGAATCTTTTGTCGCAATGGTAATTACACCGTTTTCAACCACATATCCCAGTTCCGCGAAACCACCGGCACTGACAGCCTGCAGAAGCCGGGTCAGACCTACCTGCAGAACAATATTAGTGAGACCTTCACCATTCATGTTAATCGGCGTATCTTTTTCAACAAAGGCATTTTCGCTCAGGTCGCTCCAGAGAACGATGATGGTCAAAGCCGGATCGACGGAGTTGCGAAGAATGTCAATGGCTTCCTCGAAGGTGGTATCTTCATTCAACATGGACAGGTCAACGGTCTTTTCCAACTGACGGGTAACCGCCATGTCTGCCGGGCTTAAGCCCTCTTCCACTAACTCGGCTCGCCGTTCCGCAATCCCCTTCCAGTCCCGCGGGTAATTTATCTCATTGGCCCAGGGGATAGCCTGATAGTCAGTCTGTTTCAGCAACTCGATTTCCTGGCGATCTGCCTCTTCCTGAATTTCCCGCTGCTCAATATAGCTGACAGTATGTTCCAGACTCTTTTTAAGGATCAACGCCTGCTGATGCAGTGGATCAATCGCCAAAAGCTGTTCCAATTGGCCCAGTGCCTCATCATATCGCTGTTGGTCCATAAACGCATAGGTGCGTTCCATATAACTGACGATGGCTTCGGCCCGCTGAGTTTCCATGGTCTTACGAATCTGCTCAGTCAATTCGTTGGTCTTTCTTTCAGTTTCAGCCTCCTGCACCTCTTTGTACTTAGCCTGATTCTCATCGACCGTTTGCGACAGATTCGTCAGTTTTGACTGGTAATCTTTATAAACAACATCACCCAAGAGCATTTTGTTCTTTTCAACAACTGAGAAAGCCCGGCGAAGCGCTGTGCGTGCGGCATCAAAATCGTTGAGCGTCAAATAGCTTTCTGCTTTTTTCAAGGCGTCATTGACAACGGCCTGGGTATAGCTGCGAAGCCGCTGATTTTTGGCATCAATGACCTGCAGATAGCTCTGTTCCTGCTTCGCCGGTTCGGCGGGGGCAGGGATCATTTCCAACACATCGCCCGGTTCAGTGTCAGAAATCACCTCGACTGGTGTTTCTACCACTTCAATAGTCTCGGTCACTTCAGCCGGTGTCTCAACAATCACTTCAACGGGAGTCGTCTCTGCGACCTCGGCTGCTGGTGTTTCTTCGACCAGCGGAACCAGTGTTTCGACGGCTTCAACCGGTACTTCGACGGGGGTATCAATCAATGTGATATAGTCAGCGGGCATCTTTTCGCCTTCGACCGGGTAACCTGAATTGGCAACCTGCACAAAACCTTCACGGGCAGCCTGCTTGTCACCGGCGTTATACAGAGCAACGCTTTCATTATACAGTACCTGCCACTTCTGCTGTTCGGCTTCGGCTTTGGCCGAAACGTCGGCATGGAGCGAAGCCATGGCCTGCTGCTGCTGAACGGTGGCATAGGAACTTTCTTTGACCTGGTTCAAAGCCACCAGCGCTTCATGGTACTTGCCTTCGGCAGCAAGAGTTTCGCATTGCTGAAGAGCCTGGTCAATTTGACCTTGCTCAGCAGTGGCCTGACTGATCTTTTTCAAAAGTGACTCAATAGTGCGACTTTGCTGGCCGCTAAGATAGGGTGCGAATTCATCCGACGTTTGCAGCCTTTTCAACTGCTGCTGGGCATCCGGATAAAACCCCCGCTGGATTTGTACTTTTGCAACGCTGATGAATGAGTCAATTCTCATCTGCTTTGCTTCTTCCTGACTGGACGGCTGTGCCCACACAGAAGAAACACAAATCCCCATTAACATCAACACAACAAAAATGCTGATAGACCGGCAATTAAGTGAAAATCGCAGCTTCACAATAACCTCCCAAAAGTCCGAAAAAATAGTATTATATAATTCCAAAAACAGGTCTTTAAACTACAGAGTTATCCCCACTTTCGCAAGTGTATAGTCTAAATCCATTAAATGCAAGCTAAAAAATCCCTAATATCTTTTCATAAGGCTTGTCTTTATAACAAATTGACGATATATTTTCGACCAGAAAATAATTTTTTGGAGAAAAAAGTTTTGGAAAGTTGTTCCAATAATAACAAAGAAATCAGTCTTGCTATCGAAACCTCAGGACGCATCGGTTCCGTAGCTATCGGCTGCGGTGACCAATTGCTGTCAGAATCGGCCTTTTCAGGCTTTATGAAGCACAGTACAGAGCTTTTCCCTCGAATAGAGACACTCTTGGGGAAGATCAACAAGAAGCCTTCTGATGTCCGGGATCTGTATATTACGGCCGGTCCGGGCAGCTTTACCGGCCTTCGGATTGCTGTGACCGTAGCGAAAATGCTGAATATGGCCCATAAAACACGCATCATCGCAGCCGACTCAATGGATGTACTGGCAGAGAACGCTACGACTTACAACCAGACAGGGGGTAATGCTGACTGCGTTGCTACTGTATTGGACGCCAAGCGGAACCTGTTTTTTGCCGCAGTATTTGAAAAACACGGTACCGGCTGGAAGAAAATCCTGAACACCGAACTGGTCAGCGCCGACGAATTGACGAATAAAATCATCGACTTAAAAAAAGACAATGTCGCCTTTCTGGGCGAGGGTCTGGTCTATTATGCCGACAAATTCAAGGCCCCCTTTTCATCTATCCTGGATCAGCAGTACTGGCCCGCCACCGCTTCCGGGTTATTCCGAGTGGGTCGAAAACTGGCCAGTTCCGGAAATTTCACTAATCCAGCCACACTAACCCCATTTTATGTACGGCGACCGGAAGCCGTAGAAAACTGGGAAAAACGACAGAAAAGCAAATAATACATCCTCGTCAGGAAAATATGATTCCTGTTTTACACCATTCTTCCCCCTTTTACGTTTTTTAATTCAGTTCGGTAACCCGAACTTTTTCTTTGCAAATTCGTAATATCCTTAGACTTATGTAATCCCTGTGCATCCATCTTGACTTTTTTAAGGAAATAGGGTAATATACGGATACGTCTTTGAGTGCTTTAATGGGTAATTCAGGGAAACAATTATTCGGAAGAAAGGCTGTAATCTTATGAAGAGAACCAAGGGTTTCACTCTAATCGAACTGTTAGTTGTCATCGCGATTATCGCCCTGCTGCTGGCGATTGTTATGCCGGCATTAAGTCTGGCAAAAGAAAAGGCCAAGAATCTGTCCTGCCGAGCCAATGTGCGTTCGTTATCACTGGCGCTTCGCTTATACAGCGAGCAGACAAACGGGAAACTTTTCGGCTATCATTCAGGCCTGTATATCAATCAACTCACCGAACATATCGGTGAACTGGACAAAGTTCGTTATTGTCCTTCAACAAAAGTGGATGACAGTATTAATTACACAGCCTGGGGGTCGTCACAGTCATCCTGGACCTGGAATAATGGCGTCACAGAACCCGAACACGGCTCATTTGGACTCAACGGCTGGCTTTATTCCCAAACCCCCTCAGGCATCGTCTCCAAAAACATGTTTGAAGCCAGGGGGTATTCAAATACACTGAATACTAAAAACTCTGCTGCCGTGCCCGTCTTTTTCGACGCAATTTGGGTGGATGCCTGGCCGCAAGACACAGATACGGTCCCCGTTAACTTTAATCTTGACCGAGGCAGCGGTGGCGCTGATCCGGCCTTTAACCACATCCACCGTTTGTTAATTCGACGGCACAAAGGTACATCCAATGTTTCATTCCTGGATGGCCATGTCGAATCTGTTGAATTAGAACAACTCTGGTCTCTGAAATGGCACCGGGAATTCAAAAGAGACTATGACAAACGCAGGACGGACAACAAAACTCCCATTTACACAAGACAATAAAAACGACTGTCATAACTCACTTATCTCAAGGGTATTCTCTCGTTTCGAGAATACCCTTTTTTTGTGTCATACCGCATCACATATCGATGACTTGTTTTGACGCCCACATCTACAAATATCAGGTCAGGACCCGCAAGAGAGCTAATCCTGAGAAGAGGGCCAGTAAGCCGGCTACAAGAGCCTGCTTTGAGACCTTTTCCTTAAAGACAAGTAAGCCAATAAACACAACCACGGCCAAGTGCAGCGTGACGATAGACTTGACGTTAACAATCGCCCCGTCAATTTCCAACGATAACTGAACCGCTAATTGCTGTGTATAGAAAAATGCTAACACTGAAAAGGAAAACAACAGCAGCGGAACAATCGCTTTTTTGTCCGGAAACAGTTTGGCTCCGGCACTTTTTTTGCGCAGACATTCAGCGCTGACCAGCAGCACACTGATTCCGTTCCAGCAGGCTGAGTAAGCCAAGGCCCCCTGCTGAACACTCGCAATCGCCACGCGGTCGAGCATGGTTGAGACACCGAAAATCACCGCCGCCGCCAATGAAAGCAATGCGTAAAATGTCGGCTTATGCGTTGTTTCCTCGCTGCGGTAATTGGCATAGAGCATCCAGGATACAGAGACCATGCTGACCAGCATAAACAAAACAGCCGGTGCCGACGGGCTTTCATGCCAGATCGCCCACAGCATCAGCAATGTAAAAACCGGCACGATGGCTTGGGCAGGAATCACCAGCGGCAGCGGCCCTTTGCGAACGGCCTCGGTAAACATGATACTCGCAAATGCGGTGATCAGTGCCGTCGTAAATGTAACCAGCCAAAATGTGGCGTCTGTCGGGAAGCCGTCGCCAACCATAAACAACATCGGCAGCAAAACCGCACTGCTGACCACCCTGCCGGAAAGAATGACAACACGGGAATCAATCTGTCCGCAAAGACGCTTGACGATAAGCACCTTGGCGACACTGGCCGTCATTGACACCAGGCTGAACACAATCCAAAGTGGCATATCGATTAGTGTCTCCGCCGTTTGGGCCGAGATTGTCGAGATGAAGACTGCTTTGATGCCGGTCGGCGTTTTGAGTTCGCTTTACCGCATTTGGACTTGCCGGGGGTGTCAATTTGCAGACGGCGGATTTGGGCCAGCAGCTTATGTTTATTCCGCGGCGACAGGTAGGCTTCAATAAGTTTCCAGTTGCGTTTGTCGTAATATTGCAGCAGCGCCGCCTGAAGGCGTTTCTCACCTCGCCCGCGAGGAATGTGTATCTGCTGTACTTTAGGCGATAAACCGGACACATACATTGCCGTGGCTAATGCCAGCGGTGCAGGAACAAAGTCCTGCACCTGTCGCGGCCGCCAGTTACGTTTAACCAGGTACTCGGTCAACTTAGCAGCTTCTTCGGGGCTGCTACCGGGGTGGGCACTGATAAAGTATGGCACCAGATACTGCTGTTTGCCCGCCTTTTTGCTGGCTTCGGCAAACATCTTTTCAAACTGCTCAAATGTGTCATTATGCGGCTTCTGCATCATGTCCAGTACATGCGGACAGATATGCTCGGGTGCCACTTTTAAGTGGCCACCGACGAATTCCTTTGCCAGCAGGTTTACATATGCCCGGCTTTTCAGGGCCAGGTCGTGCCGGATACCAGACGCAATGAAAACGTGGATTTTACGCTTCTGTTTGGCCCGCCAATCCAAGATTTTGTGCATTAAGATCAGCATCCGCTTGTGATCAGCCGGTAACTTCGAACAAGGCGACGGAAACAGACAGCTCATTCGTTTGCAGGTGGCCGCACTCTGGCAGGTCATGCCGTACATGTTAGCGGTCGGGCCGCCGATATCGCTAATCGTTCCGGCAAACTGCTTATGTTGGAGCAGTTCGTCGGCTTCGGCAAGAATGGATGCTTCGCTGCGTGAGGCAATTTGCTTGCCCTGATGAAAATAGATCGCACAGAAACTGCACCCGCCGAAACAGCCGCGATGGGTGGTGACGCTGAACTGTACGGGTTTCAGCGCGGGAATGCCGCCAAGTTTGTCATATTTCGGATGCCACATACGCGTGAACGGCTGGGCGTAAAGCAGGTCAAGCTCCTTTTCATTAAGCGGCTCTGCCGGCGGATTGACAACAATCATCCCCGGCCCCTGATCCTGCATAACCGGTCGTCCTGCCGGTCGGGTCTCGTTCTGATAGGCCAGTTGAAACGTCATAAATCGCTCGTGATTGTCTTCCAAAACTTCACGTGAAGACACTTCGACCGCATTTTCAGGGACCGCGACATCACGAATTACCCTATATGCCAAGCCGGGGATATCGGTCATGTCGTCAATAGTTTGACCGGCATCGAACCGACGGGCCAGTTCAAGCATCGCCCTTTCGCCCATGCCGTGAACCAGCAGGTCCGCTTTAGCATCAGCCAGTACCGAGCGTTTAAGCTTGTCTTCAATATAATCATAATGAACCAGCCGACGCAGCGATGCTTCCAGACCGCCGAGAACAATAGGCACACCTTTGTATGCCTCACGGGCACGGGCAGAATAGGCCAGCAACGGTCGATCGGGTCGCAGACCGAGTTTGCCGCCGGGGCTGTAGGCGTCTTCTTTGCGTTTGTTGCCCATCGAGGCGTACATGTTCAGCCGAGAATCGATGCAGCCGGAGGTG
>JANQGW010000087.1 GCA_028282905.1 Sedimentisphaerales bacterium
AACCAATCCCGAATGTTCGACCGCTGACGGGTTGGCGATGGCCTGGCGGGCTGGCGTGATGCTGCGGGATATGGAAATGATGCAGTTTCATCCGACAACGCTGTATATCGCGGGTGCTTCTCGTGCGCTGATGACCGAGACGCTTCGCGGCGAAGGCGCCATCCTGCGAGACTGCACTCATGAGCCGTTTATGAAAGAATACGATCCCAAGGGCGAGTTGGCGCCGCGTGATGTGGTCAGCCGGGCGATTTTGGATCGGATGCTCAAGACCAATGCCACGCACGTCTATCTGGATATTCGTCATTTTGACAAGGATCACTTCCAGCGACGTTTTCCGCTGATCAGTGAGTTGTGCGAAAGTTTTGATATCAATGTGGCCGGCGATTTAATTCCCGTTCGGCCCAGCGCTCACTACATGATCGGCGGCGTCAAAACGGATGTTAATGCCGCGACGAATGTCCCCCGCCTGTTTGCCTGCGGCGAAGTGGCTTCGACGGCTCTGCACGGCGCCAACCGGCTTGGCAGCAATTCATTGCTGGAAGGGCTGGTATTCGGAAAGATTGCCGGCCAGTGTGCCGCGGATCTGGTCAAGGATATCGGCGGCGTTTCGCACCAGAAGTTGACTTTTGATGTGCCGCCGTCGGACCGCAGCCGGCTTGATGCCGATGATATTCGGAATTCCCTGCGGGCGCTGATGTGGCGTAATGTCGGCATTACCCGTCAGGAAACACCGCTGACCGAAGCGATGGAGATCATTACTTTCTGGCAGCGATACGTCATGGACAAGGTCTTTACCTCGCCGTTCGGCTGGGAGTGTCAAAACATGTTGACGGTTGCCGGGCTGATGGCCTATGCCGCAAATGAAAGAAAAGAATCACGAGGCGTTCACTATCGGAAAGACTATCCCGGCCGCGACGACAAAAATTACGCGCAGCATATCGAACTGGTGCGTGAGACATAGAATCTTTGGGGGGCGTCGGTGCAAGCCGAGCCTGCAGAAACAACGAAAGGTATTTCATGAATAAACAGTTTATTATAACGGTATTGGTATCTCTATTCAGTGTTAATGCTGCTGCTGTGACAGTACATTTGGATGTTTCTGAAACGCCGGAACTGGCTGAATGGGGCAAACAGGCTAAAGAATTAGTCGAACAGTGGTATCAGCGAACGGTGAACCTGATGCCGACTGAGGGCTTTTTGGCGCCGTCTGAAATTAAACTTAAGATTAAAAAAGCCGACGGCGGCGTCGCCTGGACGGTCGGGCCGAATATCACTGTCGCTTCCAGTTGGGCGGAAAAACACCCGGAAGACATCGGCTGTGTGTATCATGAAATGGTGCATGTGATACAGAGCTATAAGGGATATACCTCCGCCAAGGCACCCGGTTGGCTGGTTGAGGGCATTGCCGACTATATGCGTTGGGCGATCTATGAAGGCAAGCCGCAAAAGTGGTTTCCGCCGGTCAATAAGCCGCAAGGCTACAAAACCGGTTATCAGGTCACCGGCGGCTTTCTCCTGTGGCTGGAATCGGGGCAGTGTCCGGGCATTGTCAAAAAACTCAACACCGCCATCCGCAAGGGCACGTATGAAGACGAATTATTTGAAAAAGAAGCGGGCAAACCACTGGACGCTTTGTGGGTTGATTATCTGAAAGCCCGAAAAACGCCGCCCAAAGACAATAAGAAGAAGGTGTGAAATCGTGTTCCAAATGCAGCCAAAGCGTCCCGCTTCGGTATGCGTTAAAACAAAAACCGTCCGACACCAACCAACGCCTGACAAACCGAAAACAGTTACAATTTCGACTCAAGCAGGATGCTTGAGCTACACTGGCTTCTGAAAACAGCGATACGATCAGGGCTGGGATCAACAAGAAGACTAAAAGAAAGACAAAGAAGTATCGGACACTGTTTCGTTATCCCAGGTTCAGATGAATTTTGAAAACCTATGCGCTATAACTCGAGCCTGAACCACTCAAATCTTCCCCGCCAGCCAGTTATCAATAAGCACAGCAATATCCTCGACATCCACATCACCATCACATGTAAGATCGGCCCCACCGCAATCCTCACAGTCAACATCGAGCCACCGCAATCCTAAAAAACCATAATCAGCAAAATCCACCATACCATCCCGCAAAATATCGCTCCGCATAAACTCATGAGCACCCATATCAACGATCTCAATGTCCCCGTTCCCGTTACCGGTATCCTCTGTACATAAATCATCAACAAACCGAGGCAACCCATCAATATCCGTAAGCAGTCCAGGAGGCACATCACCATTATTTCCCGCATCGATACAGGGAGAACCACGCATCAAGCGAACATTCCCTCCGGGACCGTCGGCAAACAGCGGATCGGCTTCGATGTTGTCGCCTCCGTCGATCGTGTCAGGGGGAAAACCGCCCTGAACATTGCTGAACCGGACCGTCGTAGTGCTGCTGGAATTATTGTTGATTTCGTCCGGCGAGTCTCCCCACAGGATACTGTTGTTCACTGTCGTACCACTGCTGGATTCGCTAAAAATCCCACCGCCACCCACGTCGGCCGTATTGAGGCTAAAGGTGCAGTTGGTCAGCGTTGGACTACTGACAAAGTTGAATACCCCACCGCCACCCCCGGTGGCTGTATTGCTTCTGAAGACGGAGTTGATAACAGTCGGACTGCTGCCTTGGTTTGCCATCCCGCCGCCGTTACCACCGGAATTTCCAATAAAGGTGCAGTTGGTTATCGTCGGACTATCGCTTTCGTTGAACACCCCGCCGCCCCATTGATCGGTTGTATTGCCGATGAACCTGCAGTCGATCACCATTGGGCTGCTGCCGACGTTCCCTATTCCACCGCCATAAGTCGCTGTATTGCCGATAAAACTGCAGTCCTGAATGGTTGGGTTGGAATTTTCACAGCACATTCCGCCTCCCAGGTCTGCCGGAAAGCTGCCGGTCGCATTCCCGCCGGTGATGGTAAAGCCGGACACAACCGCCGCAGGCGTTTCGCCAGAGATACACTTGACGACAGAGGTATCAAAGCCGTTCCCATCAATGGTCGTGTCAGCCGGACCGTTGGAGCTTCGCAGGATGATATCCTTTCCCAGTAAGTCAACGATCTCGAAATATGTCCCCGGAAATACAACGATTTCGTCACCATTCATTGTACCGACATCGGCTATTGCAGCCTGGATGCTAGTGAAATCTCCCGAACCATCCCCATTTACCGTAATTGTTTTTGCCCCAACAGAAGCATGTAATAATAGTAATACCAGAAGTAAGCCTACTTGATTTGTATTATATTTCTTCATTTTTCTACCCCTCTTATGCTTTTCGTGTTTATGCCACATTCAGATACATACTTTACACGCTTAGTCATCTGTTCGTCTATCTTGCTTTGGTCAATTGGCATACAATCTGGCATATTCCCATAGCATCGGTATAGTATTACTAATATGACCCATATGTGTTCAGAATCAAGTACACAATTTTAGTAAAAAAGCGTGAGAACTTAGCGTTTAAATAAGGCATTGTCTATATCCTCTTAGGGCAAATGAAACAGCGTCCGGTTCTTTTTCTGGGGGTAACTTAAAGGGTCTGATCTGCTTTGTAGAAATGCCTTTTGATGTGCCGTCCCTTAGGGACTTGGGATTTTATATTCCCCGTATCCGGGGGCTTGCAGGGTTGTTGCCCTGTTTAAATTTGGCGATGTCATACGTTTATTGTTGCTGTTTTCAGTTTATTAAGGCCGACAAAGCCTGCAAGATGCTGGCGGTGCATGGTTGGGCAACACGCCCCCGGCCGCTGTAGTACCACCCCTTTGGGGCGACGGGAATGGCAAATAATAATTGGCGACCAGTTTTTGGAAGTGAACTTACACCCACTTGTCGTAGCTTTTCAGGAGCAGGAAGGTTTCTGTTCTGGAAATGCCCTCGATTTTTGAGAGCTGTTCGGTTAAAAACTTGATCAGCCCCTTATTGGAATCAACCAGAACCTCCACCATCAAATCGTACTGACCCGATACGATGGAAACGGACAGCACATTTTCAAGTTCCAGAATCTCTTTGGCTTTTTGATCCAGCAGTTTTGACTCGGCAATGTTTACCGTCAATATCGCCAGCTGCTGATTTTCGAGCACTTCCGGGTTGCGCAAGGCGCGGATCTTAACAATCCCGGCCTCCTGAAGCTTTTTGATGCGCTGGCGGACCATACCCTCCGAAACGCCCAGCTTCTTTGCGATGACGGTGTTCGTCTCAAACCGTTCGGAGAGTATCCGAATGATCTGCCAATCAGATTTGTCTGGATTCATACTCTACTCCAAAATAGTATCGAGCCGAGTATACTCTAAATCAAGACTTTTTGCAACCCCTTCATAGACGCATTTGCCGCCATAGACGTTCAAGCCTTTACGGAGCGCCGAATTATTCTTGGCTGCTACTTCCAGACCGTTGTCTGCGATGAGCAGACCGTATTTCAGTGTGGTACTCGTCAGGGCAATTGTTGAGGTCAGCGCCACGGCGCCAGGCATGTTCGCAACGCAGTAGTGAACCACCCCGTCAATTTCATAGATCGGATCATCATGGGTTGTGGGCTTGGTGGTTTCAAAGCAGCCGCCCTGATCGACGGCGACATCCACCAGCACAGCACCTTTTCGCATATCCTTGAGAAATTCCCGCTTGACCAGCATTGGCGCTTTCATGCCGGTGACCAGCACCGCGCCAATGACGACATCGGCTTCGATCACCGAATTATACAGGTTCGCGGGCGTGCTGTAGAGGGTGTTGACCTGCGAGCCGAAGATATCGTCAAAATATTCCAGCCGCTTGGGGTCGATGTCCAATACCGTGACGTTGGCGCCGCAGCCGACAGCCATCTTACAGGCATTCATTCCGACGACACCGCCGCCGATAATCACAATATGCCCTCTTTTTACGCCGGGAACGCCGCCCAGCAGGACGCCGCGTCCTCCAAAGGTTTTTTCGAGGTATTTGGCGCCTTCCTGAACCGAAAGTCTGCCGGCTATTTCACTCATGGGCTTCAGGCATGGCAGTTGAGCGTCCTCGGTTTCGATGGTTTCATACGCGACCGACTTGACCTTGTTGGCCATCAGCGACTGGGTCAATGGTAGGTCTGCCGCCAAGTGGAGATAAGTATAGAGAATCTGGTTTTCACGGAACAGGTCATATTCTTCCGCAATCGGCTCTTTGACCTTGACAATCATCTCGGTGGTATCAAAAATAGCTTTGCGGTCGGCCATGATCTGTGCGCCGGCCGATTGATAGTCCGAATCTTCAAATCCCGCATTGGCACCGGCGCCCGCTTCAACAAAGACCTCATGACCGCGTGATACATAGGCTTGTACACATGAGGGGGTCAGGCCTACCCGATATTCATGACGTTTAATCTCTTTGATGGTTCCGATTTTCATTTTAGCTCTCCATTTATTTTACGATATTCGTATTTAAAAGTTTAATTTAGCACGTAATATTTAAAAGTCAATGGTTTTCTTACGTTTTTCTCTTGCAAAAGATGTTTAGATTAATCCGCCTGGAAAATTCATCTTGTCAAACAATCTTGCCAGCGGGCTACAATTACAGTATGCTGAAGCGTCTATGACAGAGTTGAAAAAGCCATTACCGCTGGTAATTCGTGATTGCGGGCAGACGCCGTATGCCGAGGCGCTGGACCTGCAGATGACCTTGTGCGCGCAGCGGCAGGCGAACGACATTGACAATACCGTGCTGATTGTCGAGCATCCGCCGGTGATTACGCAGGGCGCGCGGAAAACAGAAAATAAGTTGCTGGTTTCGGAAGAAGCGATTACAAGTCAAGGCATTGAACTGCTGACGGTCGGCCGGGGCGGCGGTACAACCGCCCATAACCCGGGCCAGCTTGTGTTTTATCCGATTCTCAAGCTCAAAACCCTCAAGCTGGACGTCAATGCCTATGTTCGTTCGCTCGAACAGATCGGCATTGAACTGCTTGCGTGGCTCGGTGTTGAAGCGGATCGCGTTAAAGGCAAGCCCGGCCTGTGGGTCGGCCCCCGAAAAATCGCCTCCATCGGCGTCCAGCTCAAAAAGTGGGTCAGTTTTCACGGTATGGCCATCAACCTGAATAACGACTTGAGTATTTTCAGTCACTTCGTACCGTGCGGATTGGAAAACGTCGAGATTACTTCGGTGCAGAAAGAAACACAGAAAGACGTTGACATGCAAAAAACGAAAGTTAAGCTGAGTGAACTGCTGCTGCTTTATTTTGCGTATGAATACAAATCTACCACGGAAAACATAGAATAACACGGAAAGAGTCAATTTACTACCGAGAACGTTGGGTGTTCGGATTGATGTGATTTTCGATACGGACTGATGCCGATGGAGATAATTAAGAAAGGGAATCTGATGAACGCAACAAATCGCCTTTTGAGTATTTTGCTGATCGTTTCGTTACTTCTGGCTGGCTGCAGTAAGAAAGAACCCGAACCGCAGCCTGAACCGGAAAAACAGCCTGAACAGGTTGAAGCCGAACCAGCCCCAGTGAAAACAGAACAGGCTCCGGCCAAAACTGAAGCCCCCAAAGCCGGGCAGCTTGGACAAAAGGCCGCTTTGCTGGAAGGGTTGACCGTGGTGAAGGGCCAGCCTGTCAGTTTTGAAGCCGGGAAAGTCTATATTGTTGAGTTTTGGGCGACCTGGTGCGGGCCTTGCCGCAGCAGTATCCCTCATCTGACCGAAGTGCAGGAAAAATTCAAGGACAAAGGGCTTACCGTCATTGGTATCTCGAAAGAGCCTGTCGAAACCATCAAACCGTTTGTCGAGAAAATGGGTGACCAAATGGATTATACCATTGCGTCGGACCCGCAGGGCGCGGTTTCGGAAGGATACATGAAAGCCTTTGGACGTTCCGGCATCCCGTCGGCGTTTATTGTTGACGGCAGCGGCAAGGTTGTCTGGGTAGGCCATCCCATGGGCGGCATGGACGAGTCGCTGGAGCAGATTCTTGCCGGTACGTTTGATATGGAAGCCTATGCGGCAAAAATCGCCGAAGAAAAGCGAAAAAAAGAACAGGCTCGGCTGGAATACCAAAAACGATATGGTGAACTCGAAAAGAAGGTTGCTCAGATCAGCGAGAAACTTAAAGAAGAACCGGACAATGCTGAGCTGCTGCTGGAACGCGCCCGGACGTACCTGGGCAACAGTTTCACTACGGAGCTGTCTTACAATCCGCGGCATCTGTACATGGCAGTGCAGGATTTTAAGAAAGTGCTGGAGCTTGATCCGGCCGACCCGCATAAAATCGCCGGGGACGTTGCATTCTTTGACGCGTGGAATGACCGAAGCGGCGCACGCATTGACATGCTCAAGGCGTTTGCCGACAAATACCCTGACAGCGTTCGCATTCCTTTTGCCATGTATGCGCTGTATGCCGAGGCTGACAAAAACGGTAACAAAAAGGAAGCTCTGGAATTCTTGACTATTGCTTCCAATGCCAAGCTCGAAGGCCGGCTTGCTGAATTCCTCAACCAAAAGAAAAAGGAACTGGAAGCGGCTGTCAGCACACAATAAACTTTGACAGTTATGAATGAGCCGGGCTTTATATCTCGGTAATGTGACACCGATAATGTGATTCAGGTTTACTTAATATGACAGAACAGAACAAGCAGAATGTACGGCGTCTGCCGGAGTGGCTTAAACGCCGGCTGGGTGCCGGACAAACTTTTACCCATACTCATCATACGCTGGATACGCTGGGATTGGAAACCATCTGTACGAATGCCAATTGCCCCAACCGGGGTGAGTGCTGGAGCCGGGGCACGGCGACGGTGCTGATTCTCGGCAATATCTGCACGCGAAACTGCAAGTTCTGTTCGGTCGGTCACGGCAAGCCTTTGCCGCCTGACCCTACCGAGCCGGATCGTGTGGCGACGATGTCCAAAGAGATGAAACTCAAGTACCTGGTGATTACCAGCGTCGATCGGGATGATCTGGACGATGGCGGGGCGGGGCATTTCCGCGATGTTATACAGACCAGCCGCGATGCGGTCGAGGGGCTGGAGTTTGAACTGCTGGTGCCGGATTTTCGTGATTGTCAGGACAAGGCACTGGAGATTCTCGCAGACGCCTTGCCGTTTGTCTTTGGGCACAATGTCGAAACCGTGCCGGCCCTGTACAAAACGGCTCGTCCCGGCGGTGTCTATGAACGATCATTGGCACTGCTGGAAAAGGCCAAACAAAAATGGCCCGACATCCAGACCAAATCGTCATTGATGCTGGGCCTTGGTGAAACTGACGAGCAGCTTTTGGACGTCTTAAAGGATTTGCGTGCTATTGGCTGCGATAGACTGGCACTGGGCCAGTACCTCAAACCCAGCAAAGAGTCGCTGGACGTCGTCGAATACATCACCCCGGAAAAATTTGACTGGTGGGATAAACAGGCCCGCGCATTGGGCTTTACCTGGGTGCAAAGCTCGCCGTTTACGCGCAGCTCCTATCATGCTGAGGAATAGTCTTTAGGATTCAGTCCTCAGTCTTCAGGATTCAGGGGCTTGAGCAATTATACCAACTTGCTTTAATAACTGCGCAATTAACTGAGAACTGTCATACCCGCGCAGGCGGGTATCGAGTGTTTTTGGCCATAGATTCGGCGCCTGCGCGGGAATGACAATTATGAAAATGCATGAGAATTAAACACAATGGGTATTATTTCCGGATAATCCCTCACTTTGTACTTAAGTCGCTATGCGGCCTTTCCGATACACAGTTGGAAAACTGTTATGAAAGGTCCTATAATGCGACTCGGTTCTCACATTACGGTCAAGAGAAGAAAGAAGGAAGAGAAAGGCTTTAGCCTGCCGGATACGATGGTCGCGGTATTGGTTTTGATGATTATTGTCACCGGCAGCCTGAGTTATCGGTATGTCTCCGCGGCCAATATCGAAAAATCCCAGCAGCATCTGACCGCGATGGATTTGGCGGTTACCTTTCTTGAAACCTGGCAGGGCGTCAGCGGGGCCAGCACGTTTGATCCCGAAATAGTATTTGCCGGCAATCTCCCTCTTGATGATGGCAGCGGCGAAAACCAGCCCTCCGGCTACACGCTTTTGGGCAAATATGAAGTCACGGATGATAACGATACTTACCAGTTGACGCTTTCCTGGAATGACGTGGGAAGTTCGCTCAGGGCGCTGAATGTCATTGTCGCCTGGACGCCCGGCAAAGAAACTGACACAAAAACGTACCAATTGACCACTTACGCAGTCCAATAACCATGAAAAAAATATCACACAGAACGCTTGGAGCGACACTGATGGAACTGGTGGTTGGTTTTTTTACCGCCGGGGTCATGGTGCTGGCCATCGGGTTTTTCCTATCGGATCACCACCGGTCCTATAATGAGGTTTACGGCAAGGGGCTGTCGGATGAGTCTCAGGACGAAATGGTCATTCGCGCGATTTTCAACAAAACCGTCCGCCGGGCCAGTTCCGCCGGGAGTGCCACAGTGGATCCTGACGGCGAATGGCTGGAACTGCAGTATTACAGCAGCCCCGGAGTCTCCACGCCCGACCGAATGGCGTTTTTCTATTTTTCCGGCGAAACGCTGTACCTGGTCAAAGGGGATTTAACGACACGTAAAAAGATATCAAGCGAAATTGTATGCAGCCATGTTGATGACGTTCAGTTTGATTTGACCGGAACATCAGCGCAGATGTTTATTGATCTGTCTGATGATAATGGAACAATTAGACGTATTAATGTTTCAGCGGCCATGCGAAGCCCTTAACGGAGCTTAAAACATGTATTCTCGTCGAAACAGAAACAAAAAAGGGGCCATCAGCGGACTGGTGCTGCTTCTCAGCATTATTGTGACGATCCTTGGCATGAGCATGCTGGCGGTCGGTCAGCAGTTGCGTATCAAAGCGGTCCGGACAACGGAACAGATGGGCGCACATGTGGCGGCCGATGCAGGACTGACCAAGGTTATGGATGATCTGAATACTGCCTATAAACGCGGTAAGCTCGATAAAGATAACCTTCCGGCCGCTAAACAGGTCACGATTCCGAACTTTGCCGGGACATATACTTACTCGGTCACAGAGAATTCCGGTGAGTACACCATCACCTCGCAAGGCAATTACGGCACAGGCCAAAAAACAATCTCCGCTAAACTTGAGACAAGCGGCCTGTCGTATGCTGTTCTTGTGAAGGAATCATTTTACATGAAAAATAATGGCATCATCACCGGCTCATGCGGCACATTGAGTACTAATGATGAGGCCATTGAAATTGACAAAGGGATCATTACCGGGGATGCCTTTTGCGGCGTCGGCGGCGACCCGGATGATGTGATTGATTGTACTGTCGGGGGCGAACAATACGCTTTAGAGGCACCGATCACCCTTGAAGAGGTGAGTGTTCCTGATTCTGCGAAAAAAGCAGGCCCGAACAAGAACTGGAATTCCCCCAAAAACTACACGCTCGGTATCCCGGGTACAACAACCTACGTCCGCTATACAGGGATTACCATCAGCGGCACACTGAATATCAGCGGTGACGTTGTGATGTATGTCGATGGCGATTTAAGCGATGTCGGATCAGGTATAAACGTGAAGGATGATTCGAGTTTGGAATTGTATATTACCGGAGACTTCGGCCCGGGAGGAAACGGCGTTGATCTGTCAAGCAGTAACGGTGACCCATCCGTCCTCAGGATATATGGTATCGGCACATCCACACAGACGCTTGTTCTCGGCAAAAATAAGGCAACGACTGTCGGCTGCGTTTATGCTCCAAAAGCGAATGTGACCATTGGAAAAAATAAAGCTGTTTTCATCGGTCAAATCACGGCAAACAGCTTTAACTGTAAAAACAGTGCAGATATCGTATTTGACTCAAGGGCCGCTGACGTTAATCCAGTCAGTGGAGGTGAATTGACATTGACAAGTTGGTACGAATGATTTTTCGCCGATTTAATTGACCAGCAAGGGGGTAATTCAAGAGTATTTAGAAGTGAATACTAAAGAAGGAAAAAAGGAAGGAAAGATAATGGTCTCTTGCAAAAAACATAAAAACAAAGGTTCGATTACAGGTTTGATCCTGATTATCAGTATTATCGTGACAATCCTTGGCATGAGTATGCTGGCGGTCGGTCAGCAGGTGCGTATCAAAGCGGTCCGGACAACGGAACAAGTGGCCGCGCGTGTAGCGGCCGATGCGGGATTAACCGTGGGTATCCAGACGTTTCAATCCCAATACGAGAGCGGTTCGATTGATGAGAACAATCTGCCCGCGGTCAAAGGCGTCTCGCTTCCGAACTCGGACGGAACGTATTCCTACGCCGTGACCAAAAACGGAAGCGATTATACGATTACTTCGACGGGAAATTATCGCGGCAGCCAAAAACAGGTGTCTGCCGTTTTTGGTGTCGAAGGGATGACCTATGATTATGCTCTCCTGACGGATGGCGCAATGATTTTCAGAAATTCCTCGAAAATTGACTGGTACAACAATAAAAAAGGCAGCTCGCCTTTGAAAGTGGGTACCAATGCAACTAATTCCGGTGCCCTGATGCTGTATAACAGTTCTTTTATTAATGGCGATCTGGTTGTCGGTGCCGGTGGTATTCCCGGCGTGGTGATCAAGAATAAAGGCGGCAAATATACCGGCTCGTCCTATGAGCAGACTGAAAATGCCCCTATGCCCTCTGTCAATGTGCCGGGGTATCTGTCCGGCGATACCTCGAAGGGCAATTTGAACAAAAATAAGACGCTGACCAGTTCAAATTCCGGAAAATATAATACGATTAACCTGGGTAACAGTGAAAAAATCGAAATCAAAGGCAATGTGGAACTGTATATTACCGGCGATATCACACTCGGCAACTCAGCGGAGATCGAAATCCTGGAAGGCGGCTCGTTGACGATTTACGTTGATGGAGATGTGGAAGGGAAAAACAGCAGTAAATTCACCAACAAAACCGAGGATGCCAAAAAATTTAAACTCATGTGTACCGATGCATGCAGCAATGTGGTGATGAAAAATTCCGGTGATATGTACGGTATTCTATATGCCCCCAATGCGGATATCGAACTGCATAACTCCGCCACCTTCTGGGGGTCGGTTGTCGGCAAGACCTGCGATATGGATAACAGTTCAACATTGTATTACGATGCCTCACTGCAGGAATACAATGAGCCAATTTTGTCCACCATGAAGCTTAAAAGCTGGTCCGAATAAACACATTTGCCCTGAATGGCAGTGCTTTGTTCATTTCGTCTTGATTTCCATCAATTCATCAGGCCGGCAATGATGGCCGGAAGCTATTATTTTTCTCATTTTGTCTCAGGGATCCCCAAAAGCTGTATTATCGGTCCTTCGGTCGATATTTTTTCTGTTTATTTGGCATCTCCACTTTTAAAGCGTATATTTTAAAAGACTTAAGTATTACCTGATATTGGCTTGATTTGTGCCAATTATGTTTTAGGAGATGGTCAAATGTTGAAAAACAGGAAAAAGCAAAAAGGAATTGCGCTAGTCATCGTGCTGATTTTTGTCACGGTCTTTTCGGCGTTGTCAATTTCGCTGTTCAGCATGTCTTCGGGCAATGTGATTGCGGCTAATAATTTTCATGAAGCCAATCAGGCTCGCGCCAGTGCCGAGTCAGGGCTGGAGACGGTTCGTTTTTATGCCGAGCAGGTCACCATTCCCAGCAACACGAGTGAGAGCCAGCGGTATGATGTGTTTATCGAAACACTTCATGACTATATGCACGATAATAATATTCGGCATTGGTTTGATAATGACGACTCTTATAATAAGGTACTCCACATCGGTGTGAGCAACTGGCCTATTGAACTGGACGCTTCGAGCAACCGGACATTTTATTCACAGATCAGCGAAGGGACCGATTGTATAATTATCCGCGTGACCGGTACGGCTGATTCACTGGAACGAACGATTGTCGCCGGGTTTACCTACGGCACACGCCCTGATACCGTTTTTGACTTTGGAGTCGCCACGAAGGGGCCTTTGGAACTGGACGGTGGAACACTGACCAGCAGTACTGTAAAGTCTGAATCGGATGTGTATATCGAAAGTCTGAATGACCCCAAAGCCCTGGGCGTATTGAAAAAGAAATCGGAAATTTCCGGTGTTGCAAAGATTGTCAATGAAAACGCGGATATTACTGCTGGTGATATTAAAGGAAGTATCGGCGGATTAAGCGGTGATGAAGCCATTGCCGAAAGTATTGAAATTGGCGTTGCGCCTACCGAGTTTCCTTATCCCGACTCGTCACATTTTGAGCAGTATGTCACCGGGGGTAATTATTCAAGCGGCAAAACTCTCGAAAACATGCGCATTGTGGCAAACAGTGACCTTAAGTTCACCGGCAATACGGTGATTAATGGGATTTTGTATATTGAGTCACCTAACAATATCGAATTTGGCGGCAACGTCACTGTTAACGGGATGATTGTTTGCGAAGGTGACTGGAACGACAATTCCGCTACGAACAGTCTGGCTTTTACCGGCAGTGTGGATAGTATGGGTCTGCCTGAAGGATCACAGTATGACGGCCTTCGCAATGAAACCGGTACATTTGTCATGGCTCCCGGATTTGAATTGTCCTTCTGGGGATCGTTCGGAACGATTGGCGGAGCTATCGCGGGTAACGGTATAAAATTTGGCGGAAATGCCGGCGGTATCGTGGAAGGTTCGGTGATTAACTATTCCGATGAAAAAATGACCGTTGTCGGCAGCAGCGACATTGTCTTTAACCGCTCGGGAATTACAGAAATTCCTGCCGGATTTGTTCAGGAATTGGTTGTTCACTATAATCCTGAAGCCTATCAGGAAGTTCATTAAAAGCAGGTGTTCTCACGCTTCTTTTGAATGATTAATGTCCATTAGGAAAGGATAATTTGTATGGGGATGACTCTCTTCTCATGATGTCACTGGTACTGCATTTCTAACTGCTAATATTATCGGCGATCCTTTAAAATAATTTTCAATGTTGTTTGGCCTTCAGGTTTTTGATTGCTATGTTTTACTTAGAAAGAGTAAAAAACCGGCTTGGAGGCTAAAATGATGTTCAGGAAGACTCAAAAACACAGGCAAAAGGGAATTGCGTTAGTGATGGTGTTGATATTTGTGACGCTGTTTTCGGCGTTATCGGTATCGATGTTCACAATGTCGGCGACGTCGGTGCAGGCGTCGAGCAATCACAGCAGCGCCAAC
>JANQGW010000121.1 GCA_028282905.1 Sedimentisphaerales bacterium
CGAACTGATGGCCCAGGACCGCATCGATGTGCATATCGAGCGGGCACGCAAGGGCAGTATCGAGATCGTCAACCTGATGGGCACGAGTGCCTACTATGCCCCCGCGGCCGGTGCCGTCAAGATGGCCGAGGCGATCCTGAACGATACCAAGTCGATCATGAGCTGCTGTTCGTATTGCGAAAGCGAATACGGCATCGGCGGCGCGTTCGTGGGTGTGCCGGTCATGCTGGGCGCCGGCGGCGTCGAAAAGGTCATCGAGCTGAACCTCAACGAAAAAGAAGCGGCCGAATTAAAAACCTCCGTCAACCACGTCAAAGAGTTGGTAGAGGTAGTCGAGACCATGATTTAAAATGATAACAGAGTCGCCGAACGTCAGTGACCGGTCGGGCAGCACACCGAAGCCCAACCTTTTACTGACGTTCGAGGCTCTGATTAAAAATGAAGGGCACACAGATGGAAGCGAGAAAACGACAGGGGAAAATACCTGAAGCAATACTGATTACAATTCTGGTTATCATAATAGCTTCCAGCTTTTTTGTTCATCGCTTAAAATTTGGTCCTTATCATAGCGTAAAAAACGACCCTTATGCGGAAGTTGGCACAGATACAGACAGACCCTATGATTGTTCTTCTGAGAACAGACCCTCAGAAGGGCACTATTCCAGTATTCCTCTTGGCAATACTGAATTCCGCGCTGGAATGTCCTTGTTTATGTACACAGATGAAGACAATAAAGAGTGGGACTATTGCACAGTTGATGTTGAAAGTGAGGTGGAGGAAGGTAGCTGGCGTGTGTTTTATGTAAGACATATAGATATTGGTGATGTCCCTGAAGAAACAATCAAATTGCTGGAAGATCATACAATGCCGCCTAAAGCGGTAGCATTTGATGAAGATTCAGGTGTGGTAACATTTCAAGTGGGCGAAAAAACCTTTACCTATCAATTACCGGGCAGGTAACATATCATACACCACTCGTTCACTGACGGCCCCGGCTCCGTTATCAAAATGGTTCCGGTCATTATTTATTTTCGAATGTTCATTTGAGCATTCACGCGCAGCTGAAATTCTCGGAAATCCTCATGTTCGCCTTTTGGAAGGATCGTCGTCGTTGAATTCATCTGTGCATTGACGCGCAGCTGGAATTCCCGATAATCCTCATGTTCGCCTTTTGGAAAGATACTGCCGGGCGTTTCCATTGCGACAGATGCATCTGTCGGACAAGTATGGGTCGCAGAAGCATTGTTGTGTGAACACGAAAGACAGCCGACGACAACGGCGGCTAAAACAAACCATAATAAAACTCGCATGATGGCCCTTTCAAATAAATCGGCTTACTTAGCCTTTTTATACTCCAACATCAAAGGAGGCGTTGATACCCGTTTTCCCAGCCAGATAAAACATAGCACTACAATGACACTCCCGGTGATAATGACTCCAGTGGGACCGAGCACATCGAGAAGCCACGCAAATAGACGTTTTAGCAGAACATGGCGACCTTGGATTTCTACAGAATCTCCTTCTGCTATTTGGATTGCCGCATTATAACTAATCAAAGTAAATAACGCGATGAGACTAATGGTTATCAATGGCCTTAGAGCCGCACGAAGTTTGTTGAACTGGGTTTCAGTGTACTTGTACCCCAGAGAACACAAAATATTCAGCTTTGCAAACAGTTCATCTCGTTCTTCTGGATTCATCGTGAAATTATCAGACTCTTCTTTTCCACTGTCGCTAAGATATTTATAATAAACCAACGTTGAATGTCGATTTGATTTAATGTGCTTCAGACTGTCTAACTGAACTTCTTTAGGCTTACTGCTTTTGAGAGCAGAAGCCGGGGATGTCCCCGAACGGATTTGTTCAGCAATTTCTGAAAGTTCCGGTTCATCCGGGCTTGCGATATACAGACTATTTTCGTCAAGGGCTACAAGTGTTTCAAAAGATGTTTCGTCGGTCCAAACGTGTGTCCTCAAGCCTTCTGTCTCTGTCATCCTTTATCTCCTTAGTAATGGAATTCGCAATATCTAATGTTCATCGCTACTTTCAAGGAAGAATTATATCCGATAAAACAATATCTGAAAAGGTTTTTTTATCCCGCAATTAAAAATAGACTGCAGAAAAGAACTCGTCGCAGCCGTCAAGACGATGATCTAAGACAGTTGAGTATAATCAAAACAAACAGGGCAGGCCGCCTCGTTCTTTTCGGCCTGCCCTGTTTTTATATGCAAAGATATCTATTTCCGCTTCCGCAGCATCACACTACCCAGCCCCAGCATCGCCATCGTAGCTGGTTCGGGAATTGGGGCTAAAATAATGTCGCAGTTGAGGTTCGGGCTACATGAAAAGCCTACATCGATAGGAGTTCCATCTGATAAAATGCCGGTCAAATGCCCTGTGTTGTCAGGGATGATTCCATAATCATAATTAAACTTGGTTCCATGTACGACGATCGATGCGCCATCCATGGCATGAAGGTCTCCGTAGATCATCCCTCCGGAAATCGTAACGTTGTTGCCCCAGTCGCAGCTAGAAATATCTCCACGAATGATTCCACCTGTAATAAATAAAGTTGGATGGTCGCTTCCTACATGACCCAGTACTTCCCCATCATCAATGGTTAGGCTGCCATGGTCAAGTTGTAGACTCCCGACAATACCGCCGGTTGTCAGAATGACATCGCCTCCGCCAACTCGTACATGTCCCTCGATTGTATAATCAATGGTATGCTTGTCGGTGATGACTGTGGTGGATGCTGGAACTATACAATTGGCTGCCAAAAAAGTTAAATAAATTACCAGAACCTTTAGTGTTTTCATCATTCCTACTCCCAAAAAAACTTTTCCTTTTGCTCACTCCGCCGCGACCTCCTCCGATGGTGATTGCGGAATTGATGATATCAGTATATTGCCTGTCCGAAAATTGTCAAGTTTTTTTTGGACTATGCCATCAAAGCCAAATGGTCTAACTAAATATGTTGCTGTTTCTATCGTCTGTATTTTCTAGGCGTACCGGGCATTGTAGATCATACAGCCTAACTCATAGGAGAGACAGTATATAGCGGAATAAGCAAGAAAGACGATAGTCTCTATTGCAAGTATTTTCAACAGTGCAGTATTCTGTCGCGTTTTCTTGAGATAATAGGAAAAGCCTGCTGGAAGTAATAAAAACAGTAATAGTGACAGTCGAAACGAAATTTTGTAGTCTCTTTCGCGGGCATCCAGATAACACCAACACATCGCTATGATTGTGCTTATGATAAGGGTTGTTGCTTCAATGAAAGGACAAGCCTCCTCCTGAGGCCAGATACCTTCCAGAAAACCACCAACTAATCCGACAGTGAAAAAGATTATCAGGGTGTTTCGCTTGGGACGCCGCAGGTTAGGTGGTAACGGCTTTCCTTCAAAGGCTCTTAAGCTCTCTTCCAACGTTGGAGCTTCCATGTTTGTAGTCATCAGGAATCCTTCTTTGTAGCGCTCATCAATCATACTGCTATGTTTCTTGAACGGATTATACTCGATAAAACGACATTGGAAAAGTGTTTTTTGGGAAACAGTCCAGGCTTTTGTATCAGAAAACACGGGCGTCCGTATTGTTGGAAATCTTGTGTTCGGTCATTTTGTCTCCGGTTCTGAATAGTTTGTTATTACCGCCGGATGGGGAAGGGTGGGTGTGTTGCTTCGCCGCGTTCGAGGCGTTTGTTGAACAGGCGGATCTGCAGGTCGATGGCGCCGGGTGCCCCGTCGATATCGTGGGCCTTGTTCCTGTTGGCATTGGTAATTTTGCTTGATACGCGTGCGGGGTTTGGAGGATTCTATGGCTGCCATCCAATGGTTCCCCAGGTGGCGATCTGATAATATTTCAGGTCCTCACTGTCAGGGACGTTGACCTGCAGCATTTTAAATCCGTTGCTGAGATTGGTGTCTAAACTTTCCCTGGCCAGGCGGACGGTTTCCGGCTTCATCGGGTAGGCCTCGGCGTGACCATCCGCGAATCCGTTCACCGATCCGCCGCGGTGCAAAAAACTGGGGATGTTCCACCATTTGGGCTGGCTGTACCACAGGGCGTAATAGGCGTCGTTGTTATATCCGAGCTGGTCCACAAAAAAGAATCTGCCGGACGGATTCTTGATCTTAGTGAGTTTTCGATAGACCATTGCCCTGGTTTGATCATCATACCAGACGCCATCGCCGTCGACATGATGCGTTCCCCACCATTGGGCGGCCATCCCGTAACTTCGGAGCTGCTGCTTATCGGGGTCCGTCGGGCATCGCCATCCGCCGGTATTCTCAATATACGGCCACAATTGACTTTTATGGAGCCCGGTAAATGCATCCGTACCGTTTCCGTAGATCTGGACCTGGGTATCCAATGCCTGTCGGGCCATGTCGCTGGTGACGCCAACCCAGCCGGCCCGCAGGATGCCGTCGTCGTTCCAGGTATTCGTGGAACTCGGTGTAAAGCTGTCATGCTCATCCGCATAATAGATGGCCGCCAGGGCCAGGCTCCGTAAATTGGCCGAACAGCCGATTTTTTTGGCATGATCTTTCGCCTTTTGCAATGACGGCATGAGGATGCTCAGCAGCAGCGCGATGATTGCGACCACGACCAGCAGTTCGATCAGCGTAAAGCCTTTTATCTTTACCTGACCTTTCCAATATGCACGGTTAAAAAACATCATTTCTCCTGACGACATCAACAATTTTACAAAATTCACTATCGCAGGGTCAAGAAGAATCCATTCCATGTCGGTTCAAATATGTTATTAACTTTTCATTTGTTTAATCTTTTCTTCCAGAGCCTCTCCAATTCCTATCAGATAATTATGATGATTTTCGCATAATAGAAATCTATCATCCTTAGCGATGATGTAGTATTCGAATCCGTAACATTCACCAATTACCTCTTTCGCGATTTTCGCAGAGGTTTCATAAACCGGGTAATACGGTAATAAATCATCCTCCACAATCCACCATATTTTCTCGTCCTCATCAGGCACAATCTGGGCTATTAATTTGTACCCGTCTCCGCTTTCTATTTCCACTGATGAGCACTTTTGAGAAAAAGATTCCCACCACCATTTTAGGTCTTCTCCTCCCACAAAGGTGTTGAGCGCGTGCTCAAAAATGTCCCTTCCCTCTTGAGAGGGAAGCAATCTGATATCGCTCTCGGATAAACCTAATGTCTCAATAGCTCTTTCTATCTCGTGTGTGACATTTTCCATTGACTCATCCAATCTTTGTTGTGTCTATCCCTAAGGACCCCGGAAGGGCAAGGGCGGGCGATTTTGCTGGACGCGTTCGACGCGTTTGTTGAACAGGCGGATCTGCAGGTCGATGGCGCCGAGTGCCCAGTCGATATAGTGGGCCTTGTGGTAGGGCTTGTTGTGGGCTTCGTTCATCAGGCCGTCATAGATCGCATCCAGGAAACGGCCCTTGGAACGCCGGCTGATGGTCGTCGGGTTGGCGGCCCACGCCTTCAGTTCCTCGTACTCATTCCGCAGTCGCCGGCTGGAGGCCAGCTGCTGGGTTGTCAGGTAATCGCCGGGATTGAGGGACAGTTGAATGCCCTTGAGCGCCATGATCAGCGGCTCATAATTGGCGCGTTTTTCCAGCCGGATGAATTTGTACTGGTGCGTAAAGACCGGGTACTTGCTGCCTTTGGTGTCGATGGTGTCGCTGGGCATTCGGTGGCGTCGTTTGCTGGTGCGGGCAAAGACCAGTTCCTCGCCGTATTCGTTGCGTTCGATCTCGTCGTGGTCCAGCCGCGAGACCCACAGGCCGCCGGAGCGGGTTTCTTCCATCCCGCCGCCGAGGATGCACAGGCACTTGATAACGCTCAGCGGCGGTACCGTCTGCTGCAGGTGTTTGCGTTTGCGCAGCTGGAATGTCAGGTGCAGGCTGTGCGGGGTGATCGGGTAAAATGCCGCCAGTTCGCGAATGATCTGGCTGAGCATCCACGGGTCGGCGGTGGCGGGCTTGGACAGTTCGCCGACAATGTTCAGCCGGCCCGGTGCCAGTTCCAGAAAGCCGCGTTTGGCGCGGGCGTGCGAACCGGAGTGGTCATCGACATAGCCGCCGACCTTCCACATCAGCTCGTCCAGGGCATACTCGTTGAAATAGCGAAAGCCGTCAAACATCCGCTCTTTTCGTTTATCCTCCCGGTGAATCGCACGAAAGCCGATATTGCTCAACTCCAGCTCAGCGCCCATCGGCACCAGTCCCGGCTGGAAGTTATTACGGATCCACTGCAGATTGCTGCGGGCCACCCGCGGGTCAAAGGCCTTCTCCGCCGCGGCGATCGCATATTTGACATAATCGATCAGGTCGTAATGCTCACCCGGCGGCATCGTTTCCAGACCACGCTGCAGGATCAGGTTGACTGTCTTCGGGTTGGAGTTGATCATCCGCAGGGCGATCAGCAGGCTGCGGATGCGCGTGAAGTACCGGTGGCTCTGGATCAGCCGGTCCAGTTCGAAACGGAACCGGTCGTGGATCATGAACTCGAAATAGTTCAGCAGGACCTGCTTGATGACCAGCGCGATGTAGTTGTCCACATAGGGCTGGGCGTCCGGGTCATTGTACAGCGGTTTGACCGTCGGGCACGGCCGGTTCAACTCGTGTTCGAGAAAGAAGTCGCTGACCGCATCATGGCCCAGGTGGCTGACGACGAGGTCGCGTTCGGTGGTGCCGATCAGTTCACGCCGGGCACGCCGTTCGATGTGGGCGTCGATGGTTTTTTCGCCGGGGCGAGTGTGTTCGTCGAAGAATTTTTCGATGCGCTTCCGCAGCCACAGTTCGTGGATCAGGTTCACGTGAAACCGGTCGCCGAACCGCTTTTTCATCGACATCGGGCACGCCAGGTACGCCTGTGCCTCGACCAACCCGTTGGCAGTGTTGACGTGAACCGCTTCGCGTTCGTAGAACTTGCCTTCGTACTTATCGATAAACTTCATCGCTTCGGGCGGAACATTGTAAATCACAAAGCCCTGGATCTTTGCCGACGCGTCCGGCACGGCGTAAAAATAGACGTTGTCCGGGCTGACCCGCCGGTGACCAGCCAGCATCGCCAGCTCCGCCCGCAGAACGTGTTCTGTTTCTACCTTGGACGGCTTCAGCGAAAACCGCACCCCGCAAACCGACTCAAAAATCGACGGCTCACGCAAAGACCCATAAACAAATATATTCGTATTCGATTGCATGGCATCTATCATAGCATAAATAAGGAGGACAGTCACCCGCTAACTTGGACAAAACAGGATCCTGAATTGTTTGCTTCCAGCTTTGTTTAAGGTAGATTGCTTGTGTTCGACTTTTGAGTAGGGAATTTACCTCTGTACTCTGCAAACATCTCAGCAGCTTCTTCTAATGCCTTCACCACTTTCTGCCTTTTGGATTCTTGCCGCAAATAGCCAGGTAATCTTTCGTACCATCGCTGTACCCAATAACGCTCAAATTTCAGCCATTCATAGTTAGGCATTCTGGAACTGGGGTGCAGCTTCTTTTTGAAGTAATCGAGTGCTGCATCGATTTGAGCTACACTACCAAACTGGAAGGTAAAACCGCAAACCCGTACAAAATATGTGTAGACCGGAACAAGCTTCTTGTCTGGGGAGATATCGTGGCCCGGCAGACCCAAATACCCGCCCATACTAATTCCTTCTTTTCGTTCTTCCTTCCAGATTTTTGACATAAAGTTAAAGCCTAACCAGACAAATTAAAGGAAACAGTCCATACGCTATTGTGAGACCGGTTTGACCATGACGTTGCCGAATGAGTTTGTTCCGCCGCTGCCTTTGATGTTTGCTTTGAGGCGGTAGGTTGCACTGGGGACGTAGTCATCCACCTTGAGCTTGTACACGATCTTCGACTTTTGATTGCCGCTAAAGCCCGTGTGCGTATCGCGTGAGACTTCCTTGTCGCTTTCGTACAGTCCCGCCCAGGCAATATCGACCCCGTGTGCACCGCGGGTATAAACGAACGAAAATTCGTATTCACCCGCCTGCGTGATGGACTTGGAGACATCGAATACCACCTCGGTCCAGTCGTTTTTGATCATCGCGTCGGTCCATTTGGCCGCTTTTTTAAAGTCCGAAAAGCTGCGGCCCGTATCGGTGTATTGCACGGCACGCGTGTAACCGATCTTGTGAATATCCCATCGCTTGTACTGCGGCTCCATGCGACGCACAAAGTCATCGTAGCTCTTTTGCTTCAGGTCCGTCCAGCCGACCTCGGCATAGGCCGCGATCCGCGGGTAAACCTTCTTTTCCATCGAGTCAACCGTCGGGATCCATTCGCCCCACATCTGGCAGCCGAAGCCTTTGATCTTGTCATGATATTTCGGCGCAAGGCCTTTGAAGATCGGGTCAAAATTGTACGCCTTCTGCAGGTTGATGCTGCCGTAGCCGTAGTCCAGGTACGTATAACTGTGCCAGGAGTTGATGACGTCGTGGCCTTTTTCGATCGCTTCCTTGGCCAGGTCCGGGCTGCCTTTCCAGAAATGGATAATCGCCTTAGTTGACAGCTTGGCGGCTTTGGCCGTCTGGCCGTCCTTCAGGAAACCGTGCAGGTCATGGCCCAGGATCTCGTTCCAGCCCATCATCCGCCGGCCCTTTTCCTCGATGATATGCGACATGCGGTTGGTGAAATAGATCTGAACGTCCGCAGCGGTTTTCAGACCCTGCTTCTTCATCATATTCTGGATCTCTTCGCTTTCCTTCCAGTGGTCAAAACGCACCTCGTCGCCGCCGATGTGAATGACATCACCGGGAAATAGGGCTGCGACTTCATCCAGTATGTCGCTGAGCATGCGGTACACATTTTCATCCGCGGCGTTGTAGCACGCGTAATGCTTGCCGAAGGTGACCGGTACTTCGATAGGCTCTTTCTTGGTGCCCAGTTCCGGGTACGCCGCCACCGAGGCACTCGCGTGACCGGGCATTTCGATTTCCGGCACGATCGTAATATGACGGTCGGCGGCATATTGGACGATGTCCTTGATCTGCTCTTGGGTATAGAAGCCTTCGTGCGGTACGCCTGTGCGGGTCTCACTGCCCCAGCCGCCCGTTTGTGTGTCTTTGCGCTTGGAGCCGATCTCGGTCAGCTTCGGGTATTTCTTGATCTCAATGCGCCAGCCCTGGTCATCGACAAGATGCCAGTGGAAGACGTTCATTTTCAGGCTCGCCATCTGGTCCAGCAGCTTTTTGACTTCCGTCTCGCCTTTGAAGTGGCGGGATTCATCCAGCATAAACGCACGCCACGCAAACCGCGGCGTGTCCTGGATGGTCACTGCGGGCATCGACCATTCAACGCCGCTGACAACGCTCGAACGGTTGATCTCGACCGGCAGCAGTTGCCGAATGGTCTGCACGGCATAAAACAGGCCCGCCGGATTGGCTGCTGTTAACCGGACTTTGCCGGGAGCAATGTTCAACTGGTAGCCTTCATCGCCCAGTGACGGATCGGCTGCGGAGATTGAGAGCATAAAGGAATTTTTCTTAGACGAACGGCCCTTGGCGACCGGCAAATCAAACCCCGTGGCCGGTCGGAGATTGGTCGCCAGCATCTCGGCCGACGCTTTGGCGTCTTTGGAATCATAAATAATCTTCGTGCCGTCAGTGATCGTAAAGCCGGGGCCGTCGGTGACGGTGATCTTTTGCGGCTGCGGAATGAGGCTGACAGCCGGCTTGGGGGCTGCGACAGCCAGAGTTGACAGCAGCAAACCGGCAGTAACAATAGTCTTGACCTGAGAGAGTCCATATAAAACGATACCAAACATCTTACATTCCTTTCGATTATGTCAGCTGTTCCGGAGTGGAGCAGCAGAACTGTACTTTAAAGAGTTCCCGAGCGACTTATGCTATCAGAAGTCCGTTTTGTTGTCACGTGTTACTTTTTGAAATTGGGTGTCAAATCAGGGATTTGGAGAGGAAATCGCAACTGGCGGCCTAATGAACGATGCGGTTGACGTGGGCGTGGACCATGGTCAGGATCTCGTAGCAGATCGTGTCTGCCAAATCCGCCAGGGCGTAGGCCGAGCAGATCGATTCGTGGCAGTTATCCAGGGCGGTGACCATTTGCCCGAGTTGGATATCCGGAATGTCGGTCACGTCCAGAATCACCTGGTCCATACACACCCGCCCGATGACGGGAACGGATTTTTCGCCGATCTTCATGTGGGCGGTGTTGGAAAAACACCGTCGGTAGCCGTCGGCATAGCCCAGCGGCACGATGCCGCAGACCGTGTCGCGGTCGGGCGTAAAAGACTGGCCGTAACTGACCGAATGGCCGGCGGGGACAGTTTTGATCTGGGAGATCGGCGCCTGCAGTTTCAGCACGGGCTTGAGCTGGACTGGTGGATTGTCCATCGGACGCGAATAATAGCCGTACATGGAGATGCCGCAGCGGACCATGTCATAATGAGCCTGCGGAATTTTGATCGTCGCAGCACTGTTGGCAGCGTGGATAATAATATCCCGCTGCTTGAGCTTGTGGTCGTTCAGGAACCGCTCGAAATTATCCAGCTGCTCATAGGCGTAACTCAAATCTTCCTCGTCAGCGGTCGCCAGGTGCGTATAAACGCCGGCTAGCCGGGTGTTCGGGCATTCGTCGATCTCTTCCAGCAGCTGCACCGCCAAGTCCGGCATGATCCCGCAGCGGCCCATCCCGGTTTCAACATTCAGGTGGATCTTGAGCGTGTACGGCGTATCCTTCAGGGCATGGCGGATGTATTTCATCGAGTCCCGCGAGGCCAGCACGCAGTCAAACCCGCTGCGGGCACACAGCTGGATCTCCTCGATGGATTGGGACGGATTGACCGGCTCTAAGATCATGACAGGGCGGTTTTCGATCATCGGGGCGATGTGCAGGGCCTCGTACAGCGTCGCGACGGCAAACGCATCGACACCGTCAGCCATCAGGATATTGACGATCTCGGCGATCCCGTGGCCGTAAGCGTTAGCCTTGACGACGGCGCAGAATTTCGTCTTCGTCGGACACAGGCTTTTCAGGCCGCGGACATTGTCCAAAAGATCCTGCGCGAAAATATGGGCCTGCAGGTCCGGCCGAATAAATTGTTGTGCTCGATAGACTCTCATGATTTATAGATCAGGGTTTTAAAACTTGATTTTGTCGTGACGATCCCGCTATGTCTCTTATCGGCCGATGGGGCAAATTTGTGCAGACTTAGGAGATTTTTGTCTGAAGGATTTTTTTTCGCAGCTTAAATAACTCAACGAACGCCCGCAGAATCACTTTCAGGTTGGCCCCGGTCGCTTGCCCCGCGGTTCGCGGGTAATGGTGGACGCCGATCTGCCTGATCGTGTAGCCGCGACGCTGGGCACGTGCCAGGATTTCCGTATCGATCAGGGCGCCGGTGCTGCACAGTTCGATCTCGTCAAACAGCCTGCGTTTGTAGAGCTTGAAGGCACAGTCGATATCCTTGAGTTTCAAATGGAAGATAAAGCACACCAGCTTGCCCCATCCCCAGGCGTTGAGCTTGCGAAGCGTCCCTTCCTGTCGATTCAGACGATAGCCGCTGACAATGTCGCAGTCTGCTATCAGCGGCAGCAGGGTCGGCAGTTCACTCACATCAAACTGCCCGTCACCGTCGGTATAAAAGACATATTCTTTCGTGGCGGCGGCAAATCCGCTTTGCAGGGCCGCTCCGTAGCCGCGGTTTTGAGGGTGATGGACCGCTTTGACCTGCGGGTATTCGGCGGCCAGCTGATCGGCCATGGCGGCAGTATTGTCGGCACTGCCGTCATTGACGATGATCACCTCGACATCCTCACAGATCGTTTTGGCGACCGCCAGGCACTTTTCCGTCAGCGGACGAACCATGTCCTGCTCGTTATAGCAGGGGAAGAACACGCTCAGTGAGGTGACCGAATGTGACTGTTCAGTTGTGGGGCGATCATCCATGGTGATTTACCAGACCGTTCGTTTTTTGATGGATTTACTTTCCGCGTCAATCTCTTCGAGCAGGGCCGCGTATTGTTCTTTGAATAACTTATCTGCAATAATACCGGCGCAGGCTAATCGCTGATGATAGCCGTCCTGCTTGCGATACGTTTCACGATTTTTCGCGAAATCGTCAATGTAGGCACGCCCGTCAGTGAGCACATTCTGCTTATACGCTGAAAAACGCCTGAGATTTATCATCGCGACCGCTGCTGCCGGAGTCGGAAATTCCTTAAACGCATCGGAGACCAGTGTGTAGAGCTCTTTGTACTGGTCTTGAGCTTGATTTTCGATGATCGCCATGTATGTCGTCATGTTTTTGGAATAGTCGCTCGGAAAGGAAGCCTGACCTTCCAGGATTTTCTGAATCAGTGCCTTGCCCCGCGGTGTTTTATTGTTGACCAGCAGATGCTGATAGTCGTCGATGTAGGCTGTTTTCCAGTTACCGGCCTTCTTGAGAGACTTAACAAAGGTCGAGAGTTCCTGCGACTGCGGCATCAATACGACCCACACGTCACGCTCATCAAGCTGTCCATTGATCCACTGGCCGCAGTTATCGAGCGCCTCCCCATAGGCTTTCAGCTGTTTTTTGTAGCTGTCACTACGGGTTTGTCTGTTTTTAGTCAGTTTGTCAAGCTGTATTTTCACTTTGGCGGCTTTAATGCCGTTCGGTCCACCGGCAAAGAGTTGCTGCCAGAGTTTGAATTTATCGTGGTTGTAGGCCGCCTGCGCCCGGCCGTCCATAAACAGTTTCAGCGGGACATGGCCGGTTTCCGGGTCGGGCGTTTGTCCGAATGCCACCGCGCCGCCTTCGGTCCAGTAGTTAAAGACTCTGCCGGAGATGTTATTGTCACGAATGAACGTACAGGCATCGGCCGGCTTTAAGTGTGACGCCGTCATCCGCATGAAAACAGAATTGTACTGGTGGTCGGACGGCCACGGGTCCAGGTAGATCCGTTTGTA
Source organism: Sedimentisphaerales bacterium (assembly GCA_028282905.1). Classification (GTDB taxonomy): domain Bacteria; phylum Planctomycetota; class Phycisphaerae; order Sedimentisphaerales; family Anaerohalosphaeraceae; genus 4572-13. Next base: position 12,924 of record JANQGW010000121.1, read on the forward strand.
TTTCAGCCCCCAGAAAACAGCCAGAAACGCCAGGGTCAGGGTAATGACGCCGCGGATAATCGATCGATAAGACGGCGGCAGGACGATTGCCAATGGATTATCAGTTTCGCTGTTCTGCGATTTAAAGCGGGCCGTCACCATCTGCCAAATCTGCACCAGGAAGATCGCCAGCACCGGCGGGGCGAGCGCACCGGCCAGTGTGATGAAACGACGCGAGCGGATGGCCATATAGATGGTCAAAAACGCAAGCACGATAATAGCAATATTGATTTGCGGGCGGTACGCAGCGACCGGTGTCTCAGCTTGATGCCGGCGTTTTCTTGATGGTCCCGCAACTTTGGGGCCGGTGCTCAGGAAATAAGTCACCAGCCAGACCGTAAAGATCACCGCAGTCAGGGCGAGCATCACGCCAAAGGCGCCTTCTTTGCCGACCGGGTTGGGGACATTGGACATTTTGTCCATGAAGTCAAACGCCGGTTTCCATTCGTTGACCTGACGCCACGACTCGGCATGTTTACTGATACTGATTTCAAATGTATGTGTGATGTTCGTCAGGTGGAAGGGGTTGAAGACGATCATCGCCAGCAGGGCCGCTGCTGCGGCACCGACCGTATGACACAGTCCACGCACTGACAGTGATTGGAAAGCCTCTTTTTTGAATGCCAATGCGATAATCATCAGTGAGGCGACCACCGCGACAAAACTGAATGACAGCAGCGATGAACTGCCCATGTCGCCAAAGAATTCCGGCAGATGCTTGGACGAGCCGACAATGAATCGCGGTGCCAGGCTGATAATATAAACGCCGCCGATAAAGAACATAAAGAAGTAGAATACCCCGGTTTTGATTTTCCGGATTGAGGTCAGCACCAGCGCGATCACCGCCAGCACCAGCCAGGTCCAGAACAGGTTATTGAAGATCAGCGATACGTTATCCGGGTTGTAGCCGAAGACCTGCTGTGTTGCTCGTGCGATCAGTTGGTTCGTTTGGCCCTGCGTCAATGGCTGGTTTGCCTGGACCTGGGCGTAAAACTGGTCGATCATACTCTTATAGCCCGTGATGAACTTGTGGCTCATCAGGTACAGCAGCAGCCACAATCCGCAGAGTCCCAAACCTATTGCCCATCGCTTCGGTAGCTTCAACAGCAGGTTGACGCCGATAAACGGCACCAGCATGATAAACGCATAGATATAGCCGCCGTGAACATTGGACCAGAAGACGATCAGCGGTATGATCAGCCAGATCCACCGGTAGTTCTTACAGATGGCCAGTGCCATGATCAGCACAAGCGCCGGCACCAGCATATTGGAATAGCCGGCGGGACGAATGTCATAAAATGTTCGTCCGACGATCATCGCCACACAGGCCGAAACCGCGGCCAGGGTATCGTCAAGACCAAGCGTTTTACCGATACCGTACACACAGAACACGGTCAGAAAATACAGGGCGAACTTCCAGTAGACCAGTGTATTGAAGTTGAAACTGTTGCCGTCACCGAACCAGGTTGACAGCTTATAAAACCCCAGATGGGTCAGCCAGTTCTGGTTCAGCCAGCCGGTGGGGTGCCATTTTCGAATCATCCCGTGCGTCCATTCGGGAAACTTCTCAAGCGTTTTGTCACTCGGCCCGGCCGGGTGCGAGTTGAAGCTGAACGGCTCGATCGTATCGACGCCGTGATTGTCAAAGTGTCGACCGCAGGCCATGGCCACCCAGGTATCGCCGGCGGCGACCATGTGTGTCGAGGCGTAAAAGGCAAACAGCAGCATTCCGGCAAAAAGAACCGCTTTAAACCACAGTGCTTTCGGTTGAGCTTCAGTCAAATCATTCATCGAATCTGTTTTCCAATTGTCAGCGTATCATTCCGAGCCGCAGCCGCCTGCTATTGAAACAGTGCCCCGACAACGCCGGGGCACCTTGTGTGTTGCACTAAATCTTGTAACTATGCTTTCAGCCATTCCTGAATGCGGTCAATGCCTTTCTCGATCTGTTCCATCGAGGTGGCAAAGCTCAGGCGGATATTCTTGGGACAGCCAAACGGATCGCCCGGAACTACAGCCACCTGGGCCTGTTCCAGCAGGGCCTTGGCGAAGTCCATACTGCTGTTGATTTCCGCACCGCCGATGACACGGCCGTAATGGGCCGAGACATCCGGGAAGCAGTAAAACGCGCCTTCCGGCTGATGGCACTTAAAGCCTTCGATGGCATTGAGCCGCTGCTCCATGACCTGTCCGCGTTTTTCAAATTCGACACGCATCTTTTCCACGGCACCGGTGGTATCCTTCATGCCCGCCAGTGCGCCGTATTGTACAAAGGTCACCGGGTTCTGCGTCATGTGCGACTGCAGACGTGTCATGGCTTTAATCGCATCGATCGGCCCGGCGGTATAACCGACACGCCAGCCGGTCATTGCGAACGCCTTGCTGAGGCCGTTGATCGTCAGGGTACGGTTGTAGGCGTCTTCGCTGAGCGAGGCAAAGCTGACAAATTTATTGCCGGCGTACATGAGTCGCTCGTAAATTTCGTCCGACAGCACCATGACGTTGGTTCCTTCCAGCACCTTGGCCAGTGCCGCCAGTTCTTCCGGGCTGTAGGCAAAGCCGCCGGGATTGTTCGGCGAGTTCAGCATCAGCAGGGCGGTTTTATCGGTAATCGCTGCACCGAGTTGTTCAGGGGTGATCTTGTAGCCGGTTTCGGCCGTTGTTTCGAGAACGACAGCAGTGGCGCCGGCCAGCTTGATCGTTTCCGGGTAGGTCACCCAGTATGGTGTCGGCAGCAGGACTTCATCGCCCGGGTCCAGAATCGCCTGCATTGATTCATAAACGGAGTGTTTAGCTCCAATATTGACCACGATCTGCTCGGGTTTGTAGTCCAGGTTGTTTTCGGTCTTGAGCTTTTCAGCGATAGCGGTCCGCAATTCCGGAATCCCCGGGGTGGCGGTGTAACCGGTTTTACCGGCTTTCATCGCTTCAATAGCGGCGTCTTTGATAAAATCAGGAGTGTCAAAATCCGGTTCACCCGCGGCAAAACTGACAACATCGATGCCCTGGGCCTTCATTTCCTTGGCACGCGTCGTGACGGCCATGGTTGCTGACGGGGGGACGGCCTGTACGCGTTGACTGATTTTCATGGTTTTCATCCTTTTTTCTGAAAAATGAGCTTTTCTGATTAATTCAAGACACAAAACAGAGCCATTAAACCAGCCAAATCAAAGAAAATCAAGTAAAAACAACGGATATCCCCATTTGCAGAATGTCTTGAAAGCTCAAAAAACGGCCGGTCATAGAGAATGGGCCGGCCGTTCATGCTTTACTGATGTCTCAAGGCGAAAGCTTAATAACGTCTGTTACGACGGGAACGCGGTGAGCGAAGGTCATCGAAATCTTCATCGATTTCCATCTCTTCGTCCAGCAGGTTCTGGTCAATTTCCTCATAAAGATAGTCCAGTGTGGATTGAATCGAGGCAATATTCTTTTGCAGAACCGTGGTGCGAACCTCCGGGGGCAGAGCACCCGGCCATCGTCTGGAAAGGGTTACAATACGGCGGTATTCAACGACCAAATCTTCCAAGACATCCGCCAGATCCTGCTGGGCGTCAACCAGACGGGTGGTCGGTTCCGTGGTGGTAATCGTTTCCGTAGCTTCCGGCCGATGTCTTCGGTGAGTTCCTCGGGAAGAGCTGCGGGTGGATACACCGCCGGTGGTTGTGGTGACATTAATGACTGGATCGTAGTAATAGCCGTAGTAATCATCCGGCAAATTGGTTCTGGAACTGCGACGATAAACATTGTCAGCACCGCGACGTACTTCACGTGTCTGCGTTCCTGTGCGTAGTTGTTTGTCAATATAGGCAACCTGTTCTTCCAGCTTGGTAGCTTCTTTCTCGAGCAGACTGACACGTGAAAGGGTCTCGGCAATATTACGGCGAGCGGCTTGGTATTTTTTGAGTGTTTTCTGGATAGTAGACGCTGTGCTGATCTTTGCATCCGGGATTTCCAGAGCCGTCAGGATGTCATAATAGCCTCCGGCGGTGGCATCCGCCAGTTTTACGGCTACTGCTTCTTTTGCTGAGAGGTTCAATGTCAGACTGACGACATCAACGGGCATGACTATGCCGGTTTCTTCTGACGGGGTGGCGCCTTCTGAGAGGGTCCGTACGATCGTTTGTGTCGGCTGGCGATCTTCCTTTTCGATAAAACTTATGCCGCCATCAACGTTGGTGACTTCAACGACGGAGATACGCTTGTCAATCAAGGCCCGTGCAATCAAACCGGGGCGTTTGTGTTTTTCGGCCAGCCGCTGTGCTTCGGCGTCAACCCGCTGGAGCATCAGCGTATCCGAGCAGTACGTTGAAAGATACGCTGAGAAATCTTCCTGGGTGGCACCGGTGTCAGTCATCGGACCGATGGTCCCGATAGTCGCAGCCGGAGCGATAAAGACTTTATCACAGGCCATCGCGATGACGGCCGCGGCCGAAAAGGCGCCGCCATAAGCATCCGCGGAGATATAGGCAATAACAGGGCAATTGGTTGTTTTTTCAATAGCGGAGGTGATAATCTGCATGAAATCACCTCGTCCGCCCGGGCTGTCGAGATGTACGATAATTGCCTGTGCCCCTCGGTTGGAAGCATCAATAATATTTTTGGCGATTTCTCTTGCGATCACTTCTGACAGAAGTGTTTCGGATTGGTTAATTTGTACAACCACGACGACATCCTTGCGTCCCTTACTGTTAGCCGTAACATTATACTCGCTCAGGTCAACAGAGAGCATTTCTTTACTGCTGGTGTTATAGACGCGTGTTTTGCCGCCGAGCGTTTTCTGGGTCATAAATCCGTCGAAGGATTGCCCGCTTTCTTTGTGTGTGAATGTGTCAGCAATTCCAATGGTCGATGTAAGCACGAGCATTGCTGCCAACATTGTGAACTGAATGTAAGTCTTCATAAGACACCTCCTATAATAATGGAGTTATTATCGCATTGATTTAATTCCGGCGTACTCAGCCTTTACATTATTGACAAATTGGACCAGCATTTCTTCACTAAAGGGGATATCGGGATAAGTCCGCTTGAGCTTCAGCAGATATTCACCGTTTTTGATAATTGCCCGATAATCACGCAGTGCCTGGGCACGGGTAAGAGACCCGCCTTTGGCGCGGGCTTGCAGCTCCTTAAACTTTAAGTCCACACGTTCGTTAAGCTTTTTGAACTTACGGACGACTTTTTCAAATTCTTCTTTGGATTCGACCATCTTGGTGCTTTCGATGATCGGTGTGTCCTCGGCAATCCCGGCCGCAGTCAGCAGGTTCAGGCGAGATTCGGCGATTCCGGAAGCGATTTTCAGGTTTACCGCTTCTTTGGCCGATAACGTCAGCAATTCTCCCTTTTTACATACCGTGCGAACGATCTGGTCGGTATTTTCTTTGTGTTGAGATTCAATAAAGAGGGTTTTGCCATCTCGTTCAATCTCTATGACGACAATATCCTTGTCGGCCATCGCTTTGGCCAGTGCTCCGGAACGGTTGGTTTGCTCAGCCAGCGATGCCAGGTAGCTGCGCCAGGCGGAATTGTACTTTTCGCCGACCGAGTCACCGTACACTTCCTTCATATCCTTGGTTTTACCGGAAGCACCGGTCATAATCATGGTTGCAGCGCCAATACTGACTTCCGGAACCATATAGATTTCATCGCAGGACAGCGAAATCGCTGCTCCCGCTGAATAGGCGCCTGCGTGTTCACCGCCGCAGATATAACCGATGACTTTGCAGTGGCGGATGTTTGAAATCGCCGCACACAATCGCTTGCACAAGTCCACCCGCCCGCCGGGGGTGTCGATTTCAACGATAATCAGCAGCGGCCCCTTGTCGGCTTCTTCGACAATGGCCTGTTCAAAGGCCTTGGTAGAGTGTTCCAGGGCAATTGGCTCAGCGATTCGAAGCACTGATACTTGATTGGTCCGTCCGGTTGCGTTGAATTCAATGGTGTAGTCGGATAAATTCAACTCGACCGGTCCCTGTTCGGTCATGATGACGTGTTTGCCGTTATTGACCTGACTGGTGACATAACCATGGTGTGTAATGTCCTTCTGTTTGTGCTTAAACGTGTCTGCCTGACACAATACCCCGATGACCATTAAAAATGCAATTACAATCCTTTTTTTCATTGTCATGGCTCCCATTAACTCATCGTTATTTATCAGTACTATTTTATAGTACGTTTCATCGGATTTCAAGGGTCAATTTTATACAAAAAAACACTGAAATTGTGTGTTTTTGAGTGAAATTTGACAATTACAGAAGCAAATCGTTTGCAGAATCTGAAGTATCGGCCGGGAGAGTCTTCGTGGGCGGTTTTTTCACGATGAAAGAGGCCGGCAGGGGATTTTTGCTTGACGGAACCGCATTTTTTCTTAAAGTTAGCACAACGTATAATAATCAACCTAAAGGAGATTCATGGACCCAAAAGTAATCAAAATCGGACTTGTTGGATACGGAACGGTCGGTTCCGGTGTCGCGAAGATTCTGTTTGAAAATGCCGCTGAAATTACCGCGCGAACCGGTTTGCAGTTGGATTTGGCGCGAGTTGTGGACACAGATACGACTTCCAAACGTGTATTTGATCTGCCCGAAGGCCTGCTGACCGATGATTTGGACGGTTTACTGGCAGATGATTCGATTGATATCGTGTTGGAACTGGTTGGCGGAACGACCTTTGCCAAAGACCTTCAGTTGCGTATTCTTAAAGCCGGAAAACACGTTGTAACAGCCAACAAGGCGTTGCTGGCCGAGCATGGCTGGGATTTGTATGCCGCGGCGTTGGAAGCTAAACGCTGTATCGCGTTCGAGGCAAGCTGCTGCGGCGGTATCCCGATCATCTCTGCTTTACGCACCGGGCTGGCGGCCAACCAGATTGAGGGCTTGTACGGGATTTTTAACGGTACGTGCAACTATATTCTGACTAATATGACCTACGAAGGTTCGGAGTTTGCCGAGGTGCTCAAAGAAGCACAGGCCAAGGGCTTTGCGGAGGCTGACCCGACGCTGGACGTCAACGGCATGGATACGGCGCATAAACTGGCGATTTTGGGCGGTTTAGCGTTTAACTGCCGGATTGATTTGGATGATATTTCCGTCGAAGGCATCGAACACATTGATATTTTCGATGTTCGCAGCGGTCTCGAAATGGGCTATATTCTGAAACTGCTGGCGATTGGCGAAAAGGATGCTGATGGGCGGATTTCGCTGTGTGTGCACCCATCGTTTATTTCTCAGCATTCGCCGCTGGCGCAGGTCGATGGGCCGTTTAACGCGATCAGCGTATTCGGTAATGCCGTCGGTAATACCATGTTTTACGGACGGGGTGCGGGCATGATGGCGACTGCCAGTGCGGTTGTGGCTGATATTATCGATATTGCCCTGGGAACCAGTCAGCGGCTGTTTGAAACGATGCCGATGGCAACACAGACCGGCCAAAAGGCGGATATTATGCCGATGGGCGAGATTGAAAGCCGGTACTACATTCGTATCATGGCCAAGGATCAGGCAGGTGTATTTGCCAAATACGGCCAGGTGCTTGGTAAATACAATATCAGTATCCGCGGGGCGATCCAGCATGAATGGGACAGTCCGGAAGGGACGGTTCCCGTCGTAATTACGACACACCCGACGCTGCAGAAGAATATCGACGCCGCCCTGACGGAACTGGAAGAATTGGACGTTATTGCCCAGAAACCGGTGTGTATTCGCATTGTTCATATCCCGGAGGATAAAGAGTGAGTGCTAAATACGTGATTATCATCCCGGATGGCGCTGCGGATAATCCGCAGGATTGTTTCGACGGGCAAACCGTGATCGAAGCGGCCCAGACACCCAATATGGATCGAATTACGCTGGATGGGCGGCAGGGCATCTGTCACACGGTACCGGAGGGCATGACGCCGGGCAGCGATGTGGCGATGATGAGCCTGCTGGGCTATGACCCGCAGGAATACTATACCGGCCGGGCGCCGATTGAGGCGGTCGCGATGGATATCCCGCTGGGACCGGATGACTGGGTATTCCGCTGCAATCTGGTGACGACCGCTGATAATGAGATGATGGATCATAGTGCCGGTCATATTCCGACGAAAGAGGCTGCTCAGCTTATTGAGGAATTGGCTGCGTCGGTTGCGTTGGAGAATGTGTCGTTCCATACGGGTGTCAGTTATCGGCATCTGTGTGTGGTTAACGGGCAGGACTTTTCCAAAGTGACCACAAAACCGCCGCATGATATTATCGGTCAAAAGGTGGCAAAGAATCTGCCGAAGGGCAAAAATTCCGAGATGCTCAATAATCTGATGGCTCAGTCAGCACAGTTTTTTGAAAATCATGCGATTAACAAGATTCGCAAGGATTTGGGGGAAAACCCGGTTTCGACGATCTGGCTCTGGGGACAGGGTCAGCAGGCCAACCTGGAGAAATTTTCGATCCGATTCGGAAAAACCGGTGCTGTGATTACTGCGGTGGATCTGGTACGCGGGTTATCAAAGCTGGTCAATTTTGATCTGATTGATGTGGAAGGGGCGACCGGCTATCTGGATACGAATTATGCCGGCAAGGGTGAAGCGGCCATCGCGGCGATGGATGACTATGATGTCGTGGTTGTTCATGTGGAAGCGCCGGATGAAGCCGGTCATGCCGGCAGTGCCCAGCAGAAAAAAGAGGCTCTGGAGCGGATTGACAAGTTTATCGTCGGTCCGGTTTATGAGGCCATTCAGACATACGACCAATACCGCATTCTGGTGATGCCTGACCACCCGACGCCGGTGGAGCAGCGCTGCCATTTAGGTGAGCCGGTGCCGTTTGCAATGGCCGGAACCGGCATTAAGGGCGTTCTGCGCAAACCGTTCTGTGAGCGCAACAGCTTTGAGTCCGGTTTTGAAATCAGCCGCGGCCCGGATATGATGGAATATTTCCTGAAGATATAGTTCGCGTGCTGCCGGTTTCCGCTTCAATGTCGAGGGGGAGAAGCTTCCAGTAGTATTTTCGGTGCTGATGCCGAATCTACACTGTATTCGCTGGATACCCGCCTGCGCGAGTATAGCGAAAAAAGGCAATTATGACAATATTGTGGTGCCATGACACAAAACTGCGGCTATTTATCGGAATGGGTGAACAGTCTCAAACAAGAGTCTTTAAATTGGTGAAAAAACTGTCGGATGGTCGACATATCAATATGAATTCAGAAGTTTCAAAAATCAATCACGCCCGAGTCATCGAAGTAGCGGTGTTGCTGCTGATGGCTACGGGTACGGTGTTTGTCTTTTCAGCGGGGGCCACCATCGGCGGCCAGTTTGACCTGAGTCGGTTCTATACATTTACGACGCTGAAACAGATGATCTTTTTTCCACTGGCTGTGGGTGTGATGTATGTGGTTTCGTGTATCAATTACCGCCGATTCAGTTTGACGGATAAGCCGGTTGGGTATTCGCTGACACCGTACCTGTTTATCCTGACGGTGGGGTTGCTGGTGTATGTCCTGTTCTGGGGTGTAGAGAAGAATTATTCTCGCCGGTGGATTGAAATTACCTTGGGATCGGCGACGATTAGCTTTCAGCCGTCGGAGTTGGCCAAATGGGTGATGATCTGTGTGCTGGCGGCGGTGCTGTCCAAATATGCTCGTACAATGGATCGATTCTGGGGACGTTTTGTGCCGATTTGCGGAGTTGCCGCTTTGGTAGTGGGTTTGATTGTGATTGAGGATTTTGGGACCGCGGCTTTTATCGCGATGATGACGTTTTTGATGCTGCTGATCGGTGGGGCGAAGTTTTGGCATTTGCTGTCGCCGCTGCCGGTAGTATTACCTGGTTTTGCCGCGGCGATATTGACCAGCCAGACCCGTATCAACCGGATCAAGAGTTTCCTGAATCCGGAAGAAATGGCGTATCAGGCCGAGCAGTCGCTTATTGCCATTGGTACCGGCGGGCCGACCGGCAAAGGACTTGGCCAGGGCGTCATCAAGTATGGGCATCTGCCGGAAGATACGACGGATTTCATTTTTGCGATTATTGCCGAAGAGATGGGCTTCGGGGCCTGCGTCTTTGTGATATTGCTGTTTGCTGTCTTTGCGTGGGCAGGGATTCGCATTGCGTTGCGTTGTCAGGATCCGTTCGGCCGACTGCTGGCGGCGGGCATTACCATGGCAATTGTCCTGCAGGCGGCGATTAACATTGGTGTGGTGACAGTGGTGCTGCCGACCAAGGGGATTCCGCTGCCGTTTATCAGCGCCGGCGGAACCAGTATGCTGCTGACGGCTGGTGCGGTGGGGGTGCTGCTGAGCATTGCTCGCAATTCCGAGTCACTATTGCCTGCCGAGCCACAGGAATATCTATTCAGGAGAACGGAACATGAGTAGCGGTCCGCGACATTACTTTTTTGCCGGTGGCGGAACCGGCGGACATATTTATCCCGCGCTGGCGGTAGCCGATCAAGTGCGTAAATGTCAGCCGGACAGTGCGATTTTGTATTTCAGCAGTTCGCGTGAGATTGACGCAAGAATTCTTTCGGCGACTGACTATGAATTTCTACCGCTGCCGGCGGTTGGGTTAAGCCTGAGCCCTCGACGTTTGGTCCATTTTTATGCCCAGTTCGTCAAAAGCTATCATTTCGTCAAACACATTATGGCTCCGTACCGACAGGATGCCGTCGTCATCGGAACCGGCGGTTTTGTGACGGCGCCGGTGGTGATGGCCGCACGATCGCTGAAAATCCCGGTATATCTGATCAATGTGGACAGTGTGCCCGGCAAGGCCAACCGCTTTTTGGGGAGATTTGCGAAAAAGGTTTTTGTGCAGTTTGAAGAAACAGCCGGCTTTTTCAAGCCGGACCGTGTCGAGGTGACCGGCTGTCCGTTGCGGGAAGGGTTTCAAAATCCGGATAAGCAAAAGGCGATTGCCGATTTATCCCTCGATGCAAATAAAAAGATCGTGCTGGTCACCGGTGCTTCCAGCGGGTCGATGAATATCAATAACGCAATGGTATCAATGCTGTCGGAGTTGGGCCAGTTTGCCGATCAGTGGCAGATCGTGCATCTAACGGGGCAGCTGCATATTGACGATGTCAAGGCAGCGACTGCCGATGCGGAAATGGCTTATCACGCGGTCGATTATTACGATGACATGCCGTCTTTGCTGGCGGCGGCGGATATTGTTGTCGGTCGAAGCGGTGCTGTCAGTGTCGCCGAATACGCCGCCGCGGGAAAACCCGCTGTCTGCCTGCCGTACCCATACCACAAGGACCGCCACCAGTTCATAAACGCGCAAATTCTTGTTGACGCCGGTTGTGCCGTCATCGTGGAAGACCGACCGGATTCGCCGGGTCAAACTGCTAATGAGTTGCTGGAAACCTTAAGCGACCTCATGGCAGACGATAAAAAACGGGCGGAGATGGAAACTGCATCTCAAAATTTATACAATCCTCATACCGTCAGCCAAATTATTGATGTGATTACTGCAGCAATGGGTTGATTAGCTTTTGTTCTCAAACATTGACATTGATATAGGATCTCAGCTTTGCAATATTTGAATAACGCTTACAGATCAATGCACATAGCGGGATCAGAAAGACAGCATTCATAATAAATGCCGGGACAATCTCACCCAGCGTGTCATAAACATCATAACTGTAAATAAATCCAATCGGGCTGAACATTGCCAGGTAGTCATTTTCGAAAATTCCACTAAGCACCATGGGAAGTATCAGGTATATTCCTGCGATGAACATCAGAAGATAGGCAATTTTTCCATTCGTTGGAGAATAGATGGCGTAGATTTCGATCAGTGAGAGCAGGACAAACCACGCGGTTAGAAAATACAATGTAAGTTTGCAAAAATCCGCCGAAAAGCCGGTTGCGACGCTGACGGTTCCGACAACAATCGCCCATAGCAAAAACAGAAGGATTCCCAACAAGAGATTTGAGTTTAAGAAAATCTCGGTGTTGATTTTTCCCGCCGAAGACGTCAAGCGGGTAATTTCGATATACTTGCTTAACGACCGGACAGACAGCAGGGAAATCCCGATAATCGGCAAAATGCTGACAAAATAAAAGCTGTAGAAGACATCGGCGTCTGGCGATAACAGGGCGTGGTGGTAGAGTGCGTAAACCAGAAAAAGATAGCATGCCATAAATCCCAATGCTCCCCGGCGGCTGAACAGTGGCTCAAATTCACAGGAGAAACGCCGTTGAATGCCGACAAAGGCCCATGCCGCGCCAATCAAAGCATAAAGGCTTATGACATATATGATTGGGATTTGAAAATTAAAAAAGTTCACCATGAAAGATGAGATTTTATCGTTGTTGACTGTTTCGCTGATTAGGCCGACAATCGGGCCAAAGGCAAAAATGGCTATCAGCACTAAAATAAGACCGCCGCTCGATTTTGTTTTACTATAAGATAATACCGAAGAAAGCAGAGATGCCGAATTTAATGCCAGTGTGACGGTAATCAACAAAGCAAACCATTGCAGCAGCAGGTTGATTGACATTTTCGCCAGCAGTCCCGCGACAAGCCAGACACATAAATTCACCGCGGCAATAAGAAGATTAAACAGATTTCGTCCGACAAGAATACCGATGGTCTTTTTCGTTGACGACAGGGGCAGCATCCGGAAAAAATCAAACGATTTGTCAGTAATTTCCTGTGGGACAACGTTGGAGCAGTTCATTGGCATAAACAGCCAGAGGATGAATATCTGAAGGATTGAGAATTGAAAAAACAGCGATCGGCAGAGTTTTTCCATGGTAGGGTAAACATCGCCGATTGTATAGATGGATGTGTTGATGAATACAATCAACAACAAGGTTCCGACATAAACCGTCCCGAAAATCCAAAGCTGCTGTGGTCTGAATTGAGAAAAACGATAGCGTTGAATAATTGGATTATCAAACATAAGAACTCCTTCCAGTTAGCTGACCTGTAAGTTTTTTTCTTTGGAGATTTCCATAAACATTTCTTCCAGTGTTGTTTTTTGTTCGGAAATATGAACGACGGGAATGTCATGACTGACAAGGTGAGCATTCAGCTTAGCAATGGTTTGAGTATTTCCCGTAACTTGCACGTGGAACGTGGAGTCCAGTGTTTTTTCAAGGCTGACATCCGGAAACTTTTCAATGAGTTGTTGTGCCCGTACGGCATCTTTCAAAACTTTCAAAGTGACCCTGCCGAAACCGGTAATCTCTCTTTCAATATGTTCAATATCACCCTCAAGAACAAGCCGGCCCTGGTTCATAATGGCAATATGCGAACAGAAACCGGAAAGTTCCGTCAGAATGTGCGAAGAGATAAGAATCGTTTTGCCTTCAGAGCTGAGTCTTTTGAGAATGTCGCGGAGTTGTATTCGGGCGATCGGATCCAACCCTGAAGCCGGTTCGTCCAGCAGGAAGATATCCGGGTTATGCACCAGCAGGACAGCCAGTCCCATTCGCTGGATCATACCTCTTGAAAGATGGCTGACAAAGGAGTCTTTTTTCGAGGTTAAATTGACATAATCGAGAGAGGTTTGGATTTTTTGGGGAATTGATTCGTCTGGAACAGCGTAAGCGCGGGCAAAATATTCCAGGCATTCGGTCAGGGTTAAGTCGTTATAAAGGTTGAAAAAATCCGGCAGGTAACCGATTTTTTTACGAACATCCAGCGGATTTTTACGCATATCAAAACCACCAATCTCGGCAGTGCCGTCGGTTGGCGGGAGAAGCGTTGCCAGCATCCGCAGCAAGGTTGTTTTTCCTGCACCATTAGGACCGATCAAACCGACAACCTGCCCCTGTTCGATAGAAAAATTGATGTCATTGACGGCAACAAGAGAGGCAAACTCCTTTCTCAGGTTTTGCATGTTAATGATAGACATGTCAGACCCCTTCGCATTTTAGAATATTTTTGAGATTCAATACAAGAATCATGTAATTCGTATTTTAAGTAACGTTTTCTGATTGTCAATTATTTTTGGAACTTTTCATGGTGGGTTATGTATAAATAATATTCATGAAATAGATGGGAGACTTGATATGAAGATCGCTGTTTTTAACAATAAGCCTTATGTTGAGCGTTTTTTTTACCGGGCCAACGCCGGCTTTGAGTATGAACTGACTTTTTTCGATGAGCGATTGTGCAATGAATCCGTTGAATTGGCGGCCGGCTCTGAAGCGGTTTGCATCTTTGTCAATGATGTTGCGGATGGGCCGGTTCTAACCCGTCTTTCAGAGCTTGGTGTTCGGTTGATTGCGCTGCGATGTGCCGGATTTAATAATGTCGATCTGGAGGCGGCGGAAAAACTACAAATGTGCGTCGTTCGCGTGCCGGCGTATTCTCCGTATGCGGTGGCTGAGCATACGGTCGGATTGATGTTAGCACTGAACCGGAGAATTCATCTGGCCCATTCGAGAGTCCGGGAGGCGAATTTTTCGCTGGAAGGACTGATGGGCTTTGATCTTCACGGGACGCCGGCCGGGGTGATCGGGACCGGCAAGATCGGCGAGATCGTGCTGCAAATCCTTCATGGTTTCGGCTGTGAGCTGTTTGCGTATGATCCGAATCCCAATCCCGTCTGTCAGCAGTTGGGGGTTCGCTATGTGACATTGGAAGAGATTTATAAAAAGTGCTATATCATTTCTCTGCATTGTCCGCTGATGCCGCAGACGCATCACCTCATTAATGCCAAGGCGATTGAGCAGATGCAGGACTGTGTGATGCTGATCAATACCAGCCGGGGAGCGCTGATTGATACACGGGCGGTGATTGACGGTCTTAAAAGCGGCCGCATCGGATATCTGGGACTGGATGTCTATGAGGAAGAGGGCGATTTATTCTTCGAAGATTTATCCAACAAAATCATCCAGGATGATGTGTTTGCGCGGCTGCTGATGTTTCCCAATGTGATTGTGACGGGACACCAGGCCTTCTTTACGCATAATGCGGTTGAGGCGATTGCCGAGACAACACTGGCCAATATTTCCGCGTATGAAAAAGGGCAATGCCAAAATGTCGTGACCTGCCGCGAATACAAAAAACATTAATCGCCGGCAGAGAGTCTGTAACCAGCGATACCGTGATTGTCGAAAGCCAACCGGACTCGCCCGAACAACGAGCCAATGAATTACTGGAAACCAAAAGTAGCTTCATGGCTGATGGTGAAAAGCGAAGGGAGGTGAAACTCCGTCTCAATATCTTACAAAATTCCGACACGGTCAGTCAAATTATCAAAAACAGCAAACCAATCAGCGGGGTGACTATGGTTCGGACGGAATGATGGAATATCCCCATTGCTCTAGTATTGTACTATATCTCAATTCTTCACCCGGTCGGCCTGTATCTGCATTTAAACAAAAAATCTGATTATTGTCACCTTCTGTGAAGTAAGTCCATTGACGAGGACCAACAACCGGCTGAGGGATTGACTCAATATACTGAGCATCTAACAAGTCAAGCGATGCCGGATATTCGCCATGGTCGGAGTGATACCCCTCCAAGGCTAAAATAATCTGACACCCATTTAGCATTGTTATTAATTTTTTGTTTAGAAAATTGTTTTCAATATTTTTATTATATTCTAATACTCCCCAGGCAATTGCAATGATAGTCAACATAGAATGCAAACCAAAAATTGTAAATGCTACTCTCTTCTTCATTTCATTTCCGGGGCTTAGTGATTATAAACCAACGCTGCAATGCGCTGCAGGTACTGGGAGTCTGTTTCGTCGTACGTGTTGAGCTTGTCACTGTCGGCGTCGAGGACGGCCATGACCTCACCGGCGGCGTTTCGGACCGGCACGACCACTTCGGATTTGCTGCGTGAGTCGCAGGCGATATGGCCGGGGAATTGTTCGACGTCGGGGACGATGACGGCTTCATTTTGATTGGCGCAGGCCCAGCAGACGCCGGTGTCCTTTTGAAGGTTCTGGCAGGCAATCGTTCCTTGGTACGGGCCGACCAGCAATTGTCCGTCAATCAGGCGGTAAAATCCAAACCAGAAGAAATGACCCATCTTGTGATAGCAGAGCGAACTGATGGTTGCCATTCTGCTGATCGGATCATCGGTGGCTTTCAGCAGGTCATTCAATTGAGCTAAAATTCGTTCGTAACGCTGTTGTTGTTGCTGCGGAGTCATAGATTATCTCAAAGGGAATTGACGGCTTTCTGAATACGTTCGATGGCTAATAGTAAGTGCTCACGTGAGCAGGCGAAGTTCAGCCGGACAAATCCCGGCTCTCCGAAAACTGCACCACCGATCATGCCGACACCGGCGTCTTTGAAAAAGGTTTCCGGGTCGGGCAGATTCAACTCGCGTGTATCGATCCAGGCCAGAAACGTCGCTTCGACACGTCCCATGGACAGGCCGTCGATAGCGTTGATACTTTCATGCAAAATGCGATGATTTTCACGCAGATACGCCAGGATTTCCATTCGCCACGGCTGGCCTTTGGTAAATGCTGCCTGGCAGGCCGTATATCCCATGGTGTTGATCCATGGGACAATCCCGTCGGCGGTGTCTTTGTATTGCTGACGGAGTTTCTCGTTGCTGATGATTGCAAACCCGCAGTTGAGGCCGGGGATATTAAATGTTTTTGCCGGCGACATGAGCGTGATGGTTTGGGCGGCAATGTCACCGGACAGAGTCGCTGTTGGAATGTGCGGTGTGCCCTGATCCAGCACCAAATCACAGTGGATTTCATCGGAACACAGCAGGATGTTTCGCTCCAGACACAACTGCGCTAATTGCAGCAGTTCGTCTTTGTTCCAGACGCGGCCGACCGGGTTGTGCGGGCTGCACAACAGAAGAATGCGAACCCTCTCCGTCAAAACCGAAGTCAGTGCATCGAAGTCAATCGTATATCGCCCGCCGTCATTTTTCAGCGGACATCTCAGCAACTTCCGGTCCGACAGTTTCGGCGCCGACATAAACGGAGGATAAATGGGCGTAAAGGTCAGCACCTGGTCATCAGGGGCGGCAAAAGCCCGGCAGATCACATTCAACGCGGTGACCAGCCCCGGCGTCCAGACAATCCACTCCGGAGCAATCTGCCAGTTATGCTGCGTCTTGTGCCAGTCGCAGACGGCCTGAACCGTTGTGTCCGGCGTGGCCGTATAACCGAAAACGCCATGATCAATTCGCTCATGCAGAGCCTGCAAGATAGGTTCGGCGCATTGAAAATCCATGTCGGCAATCCACATCGGCACAATATCGGCCTTTTGTGCCTGAGTCCATTTCAGGCTGTCCGAGTTGCGGCGATCAGCAATCCATTGATGGTCGGTGTTTTCTGCGGTCATTTTTTCGTTGCTGCCATACGTTTGCGTGCGTGATGGTTCGGGGTGCGATTGCCGTTTTTGTCCGCATTGCCGCCGGGTGCGGGCGTTGAAGCCATTGACTCATCATATTTGCCGAAAATCATCCGGCCCGCAGACGTTTGCAGGGCACTGGTGACGGCAAACGTAATGACCTGACCGATTTTGTCGTTGGCGCCTTCGACGACGACCATGGTACCGTCTTCGAGGTAGCCGACGCCCTGATGCGATTCTTCACCGAGCCGCAGAATCTTGACCCGCATGGCTTCGCCCGGCAGGGTGACGGTCTTGAGGGCATTGGCCAGGTCGTTGATGTTGATGACATCGACGCCGCGTAGCGAAGCGACCTTGTTCAGATTAAAATCATTGGTGACCAGCCGACCATTGCAGTCCTTGGAAAAGGCAACCAGCTTCTGGTCTACTTCGGTTTTTTCCTCAACGCCCGGAGGCGGGGTATCGTCAATTTTTACTTCGACAAAGGAGCTGTGCTGCAGGCGGTTGAGCATGTCCAGACCGCGTCGGCCGCGGTTACGCTTAATCTTGTCGGCCGAGTCCGAAATAAGCTGCAATTCATTTAATACAAACCGCGGCACAATCAGCGGGGCATCGAAAAGTTTGGTTTCAGCGATATCCGCGATACGCCCGTCAATAATCACCGATGTATCCAGAACCAGCGGACGCAGGCCCTTGGTCTGGCGGGTAAATTCCACATAGGGAATCAAAAAACGGAAGTCATCCTTAGTTCGAACTACGATACTGATACAAATATAGCAGATGGAAATGCCTGAAAACCAGATGGCCATTTTCAGGGTTTCCATGGGCAGTTCAAAATATAGTTCATTGATCATTGCCAAGATGAGGCTGACGGCCCAACTGATAATTAATCCGGCTAAAAGACCAAAAAATACGCCTGCCAGATTAGACAGCGACTTTTTTGGGGTCAGCCATTCGACGGCAATCGCCACAATAGACAGACCCAGGCCCAGATAAAAGACCCAATAATCCTGCTGGATTTTTTCGGTGTCGTTGAGACCCATGAGCAGTACCGCAATCGCGGTGATTAGAAACAAAAACCTTATGACATACAGCATTAACATAAATAAACCCTTTCAAACGATATAAAACTAACAAACTCTATAAACTACTGAATTTAAATGATATAGGTGCTCATATTCTAAGCGATTTCTCCGTAAACACAATGATTTCTTTATCTTATCGGTTTAATTGCAAGCTCGGATTATCAATATTCCGGGCCTTTTAGGGCGTTTTAACCGAACTGCTATTTATTTTAGTTAAGTATATAACTGTTAACGTCGATTTTAGCTGTTGTATTGCTGATTCGATAAAAATCGATGAACGAGGACAGAAAAATGGGCAAATACCAAGAACAGGGGACGTTTAGTGTGCTGCTTGTTGGGAATTTTGAGCAAGATATGCCGATAATGGATGTTGTTCTTCCTGAAATTCGCTTTTTAAAAACCTTCTCCAATACATTTGAGCAAGCCTTCGATATTTGCGCCTGTGATGAATTTGACCTTGTTTTTGTTGAGTTTAGCTTGCCGGAACTGGAGATGGCGGACTACATCGCGACAATCCGGGAAAATCACCTTAACACTGAGGTTCCTATCGTTGCGGTGGTCGACTCAGCGGTCAAATCCGTTTCCGCTTCGCTTGAATGTGGTTGTGACGATACGCTTGTCAGGCCGCTGGACCAGAAGATACTTGGGCGGAAAGTATGGCGATGTCTGGAACCTCCGCTGCCGGCCGATGACGATGCGAGTAGGCGTTTATTAACGTTTATTGAAGGAAATCCGGCTTATTACAGTGAGATTGAAGCCTTTGTTCAGCGTCTGCCGGAGCAAATTGATGATATCGGCGCTGTCTATGACAGCCAATTGCTGCATGATCTTGCGGCGCGGATTCTGGCCAATATGCAGGGTGATGCAGCGGTTAATCCCGCGGATGGAAAGTCCTGTTTGCCGGAGATTGACGATATATTCATAGAATTGGATAAAATGGCGCAGGCCTGTTTAACTGCACAATTCAAAACAGATTGTTCCAATCCAGATGGTCAAGCCTGATATTGGATGTCAACTCATTTCAGATCAATTCTTCGAGAGCAACTGCTGAAAATCTGAACCGGTCGGATTCTGGAAGACCCGCAGACCAAATTCCGGTATCACCGCGAGAATATGGTCAAAGATATCCGCTTGAATTGCTTCATAATTCGCCCAGACCTGGTCATTGCTGAAAACATAGATTTCAATTGGCAGCCCTGTCTCTGTTGGTGCTAACTGGCGAACTAAAAACGTCATCTCTTTATGGATTTTCGGATGGTGTTTCAGGTAGGCAACTACATAGGCCCGAAACGTGCCGATGTTGGTCATTCGCCGGCCGTTGACCAGCTCGGTGTCATCGACATTGGCGGCTTTGTTGTGCTCATCAATCTCACGTTTCTTTTCATTGATGTAGTCGGTGATGTATTGAATCCGCCGGAATTTTTCGAGCATTGGTTTATCGCAGAAACGAGCGGTGCTCATATCGATGTTGATGGACCGCTTGATACGCCGACCGCCTGATTCGCTCATGCCTCGCCAGTTTTTGAAAGAGTCGGAGATGAGTGAATAGGCCGGGATGGTTGAGATGGTCTTGTCCCAGTTTTGGACTTTCACCGTGGTTAGCGTGATATCGATGACGTCTCCATCGGCACCATATTTGGGCATGGCGATCCAGTCACCGATATGGACCATGTTATTGGCTGACAGCTGAATCCCGGCGACTAAGCCTAAAATGGCATCTTTAAAAATCAGCAGCAAGACCGCCGTCATGGCTCCAAAACCGGCGATGATCTTCGACGGGTCTTTGTCGGTAATCAGCCCTAAAACGATAATAGCGCTGACAATCGCGAGGATGATTTTGATGACCTGGGCAAACCCGAGAATCGGTGTTTTTTTGAAGAATTCATAGTTGCGGCTGACATCGACAGCACTGTTGAGAAAGGCGTCCAAAACCAGTAGTCCGGCCAGTATCATATACACTATCGCAGCCAGCTTCATGTTGGCCTGAGCTGTCTCCATGTCATAAAAGACCAGTGGTGCTGTCAGGTAGATCAGGATCGCCGGCGCTAAGTGGGAAAGCCGGTGGAACACACGGCGTTTGAGCAGGGCGTCATCCCAAGATGTCCGGCTGCGCTTGACCATTTTGGCGACCAGGTGAAGAATGTACTTTTTGCCGACCCAGTTAACCAGCCAGGCGATGACCAGAACAATGACCAACAGGCCATATTGTTTGAGTATCTCAATTGTTTCTTCTGACAGTCCCGCTTCGATCAGCCAATTTGTCAGTGTTTCCATGCTGTTTCTCCTGAAAAATCATCTAATGGTGGACATATCGTAGCAGAAAACGCATAGAAATCAAATATGGGAGAAGGATTTTTCAGGAATAGCGTGAGCTTACAACGACCGGAGTTCATCCAGTACCATATCGGCGATTTTGGGTACCAGCGGTTGGAGGGTATCACTAAGTTCCATACCCGGTTCGATGCTTTCGGGCACGACTGCCAGACAGACTACATTTCGCGGCGCACAACCGAGCAGGTGTGTCATCGCCAGCGTTTGCGGCAGGTCAAGGTCGTGCAGGGACAGCGGATTTGGCTGCGCGGTGAGCCAGTCTTTGGGGGTCAGGCGGTTGACTGTGCCGGGTGGGGCGTCTATGTCGGCGGCGTCAATGATAATGACATTGCGACGATCCGACAGGACATCCAGCAAATCGGCGCCTGCGGTGCCGCCGTCCACGAGTTCGACATGCTCCGGCAGGGGGCACTTTTGGAGATATTCAATGACGCGAACGCCAATCCCCTCATCCTTGAGAAGAATGTTGCCAATACCTAAAACCAGCGTATTCTTGAGACGTTTTGTCATAACAATCCAAACTTATCCTTAGATTAGTAAAGGTAATTATACCGACAGAAAAGATGAAAACAACCCTAAAAGAAGGTAACTGCCGCCGATTAAACAAAATCATCATAAAACGAGCGGAAATTGGTGGGGCAGTGGGTAAAAACACGAAAATATCACCCAAAAACCACATAAAAACGCTTGACGGGGATGGAAAAACGGGTATATTGCCCCTTTTGTTGCGGATGTGGCGGAACTGGCAGACGCGCAGGCTTCAGGTGCCTGTGTCCCTTGGGACGTGGAGGTTCGAATCCTCTCATCCGCACTCGAATCGAAAACGCCTCTTTGGCTTTTGCTGACCAAAGAGGCGTTTTTTTGTCTATTAATCCCTTCTTCCGGCTCGTTGCCAATTTCACTAAGATAATGCGCTTTTGTCAATATTCCGGGTGGCACCCTTTTGAGCCGGCTCAAAGAGGTGGCTGCGACTGATTGCCCATCCCCTTGCTTCGCAAGAGGATGCCACCCTTACAATAAACGCATTGTTTAAGCACACTCGGTATCAGTCGTGGGATGCCGTTTTTTTGGTTTTCCGGCAGATTTCTCTCCGGCTTTGGCTTTTAACTGGATAAATGTCTCCCGTGACTCACCGCCGGCGGTATTGTATTTATCCACACGCACACGATACGGTTTTGCCGCTTTTTGCTTATCTTTTTGGGCGTAAATCACATAGTCACCTTCCGGCAGGTAGAAAAGACTGCTGTAGCTGCCCTGGAAGGCCGGCTGGATTTTTCGGTCTTCGCTTTCAATCCAGACGGCGGCATTTTCCGCGGGATTTCCGTTTTCATCGAAAATTCGCACCATGACCCGTTCTTTGAGCTGACCGAGCAATTGCTCCAGTGTTAATTCCAGTTTAAACTCCGGCTGATCCGGAATATCGACGGTTGTCGCGTTTTCGTCGAAGCAAGTCCACTTTGCCATGAATTGATACCGCCCGGCGGGAAGATTTTCTTGCCGGAACGCACCGTCTCGATTAAACAAAATGCCGCTGACGTTTTGCGATTCATGTCTAAAGAAAACGTGATTGATTCCTTCCGGCAGCGATCCCGTGACTGTCACCGACCCTTTTGGTGTTGGAAGCGTCACATCCAGAATATCATCCGTTTCCGCTATTTCGATCTTGTGCCGGTATTGGCAGCCGATTTGCAGGGCAGTTGTGAGATAATATGTCCCGCTCTTAAGGCCGTCGATCTCATAGGGCATCTCGGCTGCGAGCGGTTCTTCTTTCCAGAACAGGTAGGGGCCGTAGATCGGATCATCTTTACGCAGGCAGAAATATCGACGCTGTTTGCCCTGTGCCTCTGGTATGTCAAACCGCACACGCAGCGTTTTATTTTGGGAGGGGATCGTTCCCAACTTTATGTCTTTGTCTTCGGCGCTCACTGCGATATCCAGCAGCTTGGTTGTCAAAGTGGTTGAAACCTTGCCACGTCGATTGTAAGACAGCATGTAAAGTCCCGGCCGGCCCGCCCGCAGCGAGAAATTGCCGTCCGCGTCCGTATCGGCATGGCAGCGGTACAGACCTTGAGATTTCCATTGTCCTAATTCGAGCACCATACGCGTGTTGGCCAGCGGTTTGTTGTCAATCACCAATCGGCCGCTGATGACCGGTCCAGTTCCAAAATCCAGCCGTGTATCCGTGTCGCTGTCCGGAATCAATCCGCATGAGACGGTACCGGTTTGCTGATAGCTTCTCGGGCGGACGATAAAGACCATTTCCTCGGGCAACTTTTCAAACCGATAAAAACCGTTCGGGTCGGTAACAGTTGTGCCGTGCCTGACTTCGGAAGTGGAAAAGCCGTAATGGTTTTGTGCATACAGTGTTATGCCCGCCAGCGGTTTGCCGTCATTGCCGAGATAAACCCCTTCGACAATGCCGCCGGATTTCAAAACGACTTTGCCGATTCGGTTTTTCCGGCCTCTTTTGACCGTGATATCCGGTA
>JANQGW010000060.1 GCA_028282905.1 Sedimentisphaerales bacterium
CGATTCGGCGGATTGCCGCGTTGGCCGATGTATGCAACAAATACGTTGAGGATCAGCAGCCGTGGGCGACGATCAAAACTGATGCGGAAGGTACCCGCACGACACTGACGACGATTTTGAATGCGGTCAAGGTGTTGGCGATTTATTTGAAACCGGTGCTGCCGGACTTTGCAGCGAAGATTGAACAGTTTTTGGCGGTGGACGCACTGGCGTTTTCGGATGTGGAAACCGTTTTGGAAAATCATAAAATTAACGCGTTTGTTCGCCTGATTGAACGCATTGAAAAGGAAAAGGTTGACGCAATGGTCGAAGAAAGCAAACAGGAAGTTCCGCAGCAGGCCCAGACGCCTGCCGAGCCCGAAAACCAACTGGATGAGCCGCTGGCGGAAGAATGCACGATTGATGATTTCATGAAGGTCGATCTGCGGGTTGCCAAGGTTGTCAGTGCGGCCAGTGTCGAAGGCGCCAACAAGCTCTTGCAGTTGACGCTGGATATCGGCGGGATCGAAAAGAACGTGTTTGCGGGTATCTCCAAGGCTTATAAACCGGAAGAACTGGTGGGGCGTCTGGTGGTCTGCGTGGCCAACTTGAAGCCGCGTAAGATGAAGTTTGGTCTTTCGGAAGGTATGGTCTGTGCGTCCGGTCCCGGTGGCGCGGAAGTGTTTGTCATCAGTCCTGACACCGGTGCTAAGCCCGGCCAGCGCGTCCACTAAAAGAATATTGTGACTGCGATTTTGTCATGCCGGGCTTGACCCGGTATCCAGACAGTGCTGCACTGGATCGCGGCTCGGGGGCCGGGATGACATGTTGAAAAATAGAAGCGAAAAATGGAATTGGGTCTCGGCCTTTGGGCCGAGGCTTTTTTAAACATGAAGAAAACAATTGAGGAAATTGCTGCTGAAGACGGCCGATACGGCCCGAGGGCGTTGAAGTTTGTCTTTGAGGGACTGGCGACGACGGTGGATAAGATTCGCGACCGCGAACAGGATGATGCGCCCCGGCACATCTCCGGCCAGGAACTGTCCTGGGGCTTGGCCGAGGTTGCCCAGCAGCGATGGGGGCGATTAGCAGCGATGGTGCTGAGCCAATGGGGCGTCCATACCACACGCGATTTCGGTGAGATCGTTTACCTCATGATCGACTACGGCTGGATGAGCTCACAGGATGGCGACACCATCGAAGATTTCGACGCCGTCTTCGATTTCACCGAAGTCTTCGAAAATCAATACACCATCGAAATTCGGTGATGTTATGCAATTTTACGGATGTCATCCGATTTCACCTCGTGTCATTCCGAGCGTAGCCGAGGAATCTATTTAAACAGCAAATTCCACTGCCCCTTTGGGCTTATGAGAAGCTTGAACGTATCGACACGTTGTCTTCTTAAGTCAACATTGCCGAAATGATGCTCTTATAATATTCCTTTGCGATGCCCAGTTGGTCCAGTTCGAGGTGTTCGTTGGGTTTGTGGCATTGGGAGCCGTCGCCGGGGCCGAAGATGATAACCGGGGCATTCAGTTTTGCGAAGTACGGTCCGTCGGTGGTAAATCCGGCGGCTTTGGTTTCGATGATGCCGGTGGCTTGGCAGACCGATTGAATGAAACTGTCGTTTTCCTCCGCTTCCAGTGCCCCGACTGCTCGAATAATCGATATGTTCGCGTTAAATTCCGAGTCTTCGGCGTGCAGTTCATCGCAAACGGCTTTCAGGCTGTTAATAATTTCCTCGTGTGACTGTCCGGGCAGGGTGCGGATATCCAGTTCAATTGCGCAGCTTTCCGGAACGATATTGGTGGCGCTGCCGCCGATGATGCGGTTGAGGCTCATCGAGCATCCGCCCAGCAGATCGTGCGGCGTGTGCGGAATCTGAAAGTCTTTGAGGCGATTCAGCAGGGCGTTCATTTTTTCAATCGCGTTAATGCCCAAGTGAGGCATGGAACCGTGGGCGGTCTTGCCGGCGGTTTGGATCTTCAGCCATAAAATGCCACGATGCGCCCGGAGGATTTCCATGCCCGTTGGTTCTGGAATGACGGTGCCGATGGGATTGACGATTTTGTCTTTATATTGTTCCACAAACCGCCTGACGCCGCAACTGTCGGTTTCCTCGCCCGCTGCGGCTGCAAAGATGACTCGTCCGTTCGGCGGCACATCGGAATTGGCAATTTCGACCAGTGCCGCGGCGGCGGCGCAAATCCCGCCCTGCATATCCACTGAACCGCGTCCGTACATATACCCGTCTTTCTCCACCGGTTCAAACGGATTGGTCTCCCAGGTATCGGCAGAAGCGGGCACCACGTCCAGATGTACGCCAAAAACCAGTGTTGGTGCATTGATGTCATCGCTGCCGACTTTGGCGACGACATTAGCACGTTTTTCGTCCCAGCAGTCTGTTTCCGCATCGATTCCGTGTGCCTTAAAGTAATCAGCCAGTACATTAGCAGTATTGAGTTCCCCATTTTCCTCTGTCGGGGCAGTTGCGATGAGTTGTTTCAATAGGTTCTTCATAATAGACAATCGACGTCCTTTATAGCTGCCACGGCAGCGGGTATTTTTCAGTTTTATGACAGACAGAACTGATTTTACAGGCTTTAGCGTGCCATCACGAGTGAAAATGGCGGAAATGTCAAAATTTTTTGTTGCAGAACAACCTCGAACCGCCATAATGTGTGTTTGCGAATCATTGTCGCTAAATGTTAACAAGTTAAAAAGGAAATCGAATGGGACCGATTCTACATGGTTTGATGAAGTTGCAGCGTGTGGAAAATCGCCTCCGAGCGGTCAAGACCAAGCTGACCCGCTGCCGTCGGAGCGTTATCTTTCAGGAGAACCAGTTACGCACTCTGCAAAGCGGGCTGGAGGCTAAAGAAGAGGAGATCAAACTGACTCGGATCCAGGTCGATCGCCTTGAATTGGAACTGAAAAGCCGCGACGAGCACATCGAGAAACTCCGCAGTCATCTCAACCTTGCACGTACCAATAAGGAATATTCTGCGCTGCTGACCGAACTGAACACGGCCAAGGCGGACGATTCCAAGCTGGAAACACAGGTGCTGGAACTGATGAAAAATGTCGAGACCGACACCGCCGGTTGCGAAGAGATCAGACAGCAGATCGAAGAACAGAAAGCCAAACTGGAAGAGGCCCGCGCCGAATCGGACGGCAAAGCCGCGGACCTTGAGACCGAAATCGCCGAGATTCAGACCGAATGGGATGCAGCGGCTAAAGATATCCCGGCCGATGCACTGGCAGTTTTTGAACGGGTGGCCGAGACCTATGACGGCGAAGCGATGGCTGCGGTTGAGGGTTTTGTGGAAAAGAAAGGCACGTTTAACTGCGGCGGCTGCTTTATGGGCACGCCCGCCGAAGTGGTGAACGTACTCAGCGGCAATGATGAAATTGTTCGCTGCTCAAGCTGCACGCGGATTTTGTATCTACCGGAAGACGAATAAATCGATGATGCCAGCCGGCGCCGTTTGACGGGTCGGCTTTTTTTCTATCAACTATCAACAGGGATGGACTTTGAAGTAATGCAGGAGATGATGTGAGTAAGCAGATTGTAATTCATACCGATGGCGGCAGCCGCGGCAATCCCGGCCCGGCGGCTGCGGGCTTTACACTGGACGACGCGGCGGGCAATCAATTGCTGGCCAAAGGGGTCTATCTGGGAAAGATGACCAATAACGCCGCCGAATATACAGCGATCAAGCTGGCTTTGCAGGCGGCGGCTGACCACGGGGCCGAGACAATAAAGCTGTTCAGTGACAGCGAACTGCTGGTGCGTCAGTTGAACGGACAGTACAAGGTCAAGAGTGCCAATCTCAAGCCGTATTACAACGCGTGCATGGATTTACTGCTGTCGTTTTCGTCGTGGCAGGTGACGCATGTGTATCGTGAGCAAAACAAAGATGCCGACCGTCTGGCCAATGAGGCAATGGATGCCAAATCCGATGTGGAATACGGGCCGACGGTGACTGCTGAGCCGCAGGGTGAAAAACTTCGGTTGGCAGTGTTGCTTAGCGGCGGCGGACGCACCATGACCAATATCCAGGAATACATCGACGCCGGAAAACTCAATGCCGAGATCGTACTGGTCATCAGCTCCCGCTCAACGGTTAAGGGTATTGACCGGGCCAGGGCGATTGGCCTGGAACCGGTGGTGATTCGCAAGAAAGATCATCCCGAGATTAATGATTTCAGTGCGCAGCTTGTGGGAGAACTGGAGAAGGCCAAAGTTGATCTGGTCATACAGGCTGGCTGGCTGTGCTTGTGGAAAATTCCCGAAGTGTATGAAAACCGTGTGATGAATATCCACCCCGCGCTGCTGCCGAGTTTCGGCGGCCAGGGCATGTGGGGGCACCATGTGCACGAGGCGGTATTGGCGACCGGCTGCAAGGTTTCCGGCTGTACGGTCCATTTCTGCACGAATGAATACGACGCCGGGCCGATTATCCTCCAGCGAACCTGTGAAGTCAACGATAACGATGATGCCGACAGACTGGCCAATCGCGTTTTCATAGAAGAATGCAAAGCCTTCCCTGAAGCCATCGCCTTATTTGCGATGAACAAGTTAAAAGTCGAAAACGGCCTCGTCAAACGAGGCTAATAGAATGAAACCGCGGATTACACGGATTGTCGCGGATTAATATTTTGTGATATAATTCAAAAAGGCCATGAAGATTTTTCTTCATGGCCTTTATTATAATCCGTGAGCATCCGCGAAATCCGCGGTTACTGTGTTTACTCGCGGCCGTCCCAGAGGTAGAGGATGCGGGGGGCGGCGATTTTTTCGAGCAGTTCGGTTTCGAGATTAAACTCGGACTTGGCTTTCGCCTCGGCACCGAGCATGTTCCAGACCGAAAAGACCTGCTGGTATTCCACAACTTGTGCGTTACCGACGCCGGCTTTTTTACGAATATGGGCTACGGCGTCATCCATATAGCCGATATCGTCAATCAGGCCGTTACTCTCGGCCTCTGTCGCCGAATAGATACTGCCGTCAGCGAGCTTGCGAATCTGTGATTCGGTCAACACGCCCTCACGTCCCTCGACGATCAATTCGACAAACCGCTCATACGAAGGCGTGATAATTTTTTCGTTAAGATAGGCCTTCTGCTCATCTGTCGCCTCGTTGAACATCGACGGCCAATCTTTCCGCGGTCCGCTTTTGATCGTGACCGGGTTGATGCCCAGTTTTTCCTCCAGCAGTTCTTCAATGACCATGAAATTCATAATCACGCCGATGGAGCCGGTAATCACCGTCGGCTCAGCCATGATCTCATCACAGGCGACGGCTGAATAATACCCGCCGGAAGCGGCCACACCCTGCATAAAGCACAGCACCGGTTTGTTGGGATATTTATCCTTGAATTTGCTTATCGCATAGTGAATCTGGTCACTGGATGAAACCATGCCGCCTGGGCTGTTGATGCGAACGATCAGCCCTTTAACTTGGGGATCTTTGCTGCAGCGTTTCATCTGTGTTTGGAACCACGCACTGCTCTCGTTGTTAATCACGCCGAGAATGTTGATGACAGCAATCTTTTGGTTGCGGTTGCCGCCGATGATAACCTTTTCCTGCAGGTTGTCTTCAATAGAGGGCGAACTGACGCTGGTCGGAATCATCGACCCCATCGCGACCATGCCGATAATCCCGAGAAACATCACGGCATTGGCCAGCAGCGACAGGGTAATGACAATGCCCCAGAAGATTTTCCAGCCGGAGCCTTTCTTTTTCGCCGGAACCGGGTTATAGACCGGTGAGGTAAAATCCGGGATATTATACATGGGCGGCTGTTGCGGTGGAA
>JANQGW010000101.1 GCA_028282905.1 Sedimentisphaerales bacterium
CTGACAAATGCGTCCCTGCACGAGATATCTCAATCACCTTCTTAATCATACTAAACTCCCAATAGACACTCCTATTGGGAAAATATCGACACAATTTCAAGGGCACTTAATCATTCTCTAATATTTTATAATCATCAGCAATTGGCCCAACCCAGATTTTAGATGGATTGAGTTTTTGCAACTGTACAGCTGAAAGGGAAATGTCCTCTCTTTGAGAGCATTTTTCAGTTTTTTTACTTCGTCCAGCGTCATAATGAGGAGTCAGATGAATACTACCTGTACCGTCAATTTTAAATACGACAAAATAACCTTCTTCTTTTGTTTTTGGGTGGAGTATTTTAACCATTTCGCCAATCGACAAAGACATAATAAATTTACCAACTTCGTTCTCTTTTCGAATCACAATAGGGTATTCATTGTTAATTTTCTTTGTGACTACAGCAAATTCCCGGCGGCTCTCTTTCGACGTCCCACGGTTTTTTTTTATGGAAGGCACACCAGCCTTTTTTAGCATTCTCAACCGTTCGGCATTTCTTCTTGCAGTATCAAAAGTGCGAACAACTTCGCCAATCCACTTTCCTTTAAAATCTTCTCTAATTTCGATATGATGATTACCTTGTGGCTGATAAAGCCGTACAGATTTTAAATTGGGATCATCTTCCATTTTTTTTGTAATCGGATTCCACTGCTTCCTTGTAATAGAAATTTTAGTGTCTGCCATCAAAAGAGTAACATGTCGAATTGGAACGCCACTTATAAGGCATATTTCTGAGTTTTTGAGGGTGTCTTTCAATTTTTTGGAAAATTTCTTTTTAGCCGTTTCGCCTTCCTCGTTAAGTTCATGTAAAGTAAATCCATGCTGCTGCAAACAAACACGAAGTTCTTGTCTAAACCAGCGATCCCTTACAATTCCACTTTTACCCGGCTTCACATCTGGTATCTTAAGCATTTCTGAACGAATTGCTTTCTTACCTGCTTTTGTCGAAGAATTACGCATTTTCAAATACAACTCATCCCAATTTTCCGGAACCCGCAAATGATTCAGGCTTAATTCCCCAAGATAAATTCGCTTTGTACAAAAATCTTCGCTTATTACTGCATTTCCGTCCTTGTCCTCTTCAATTACAGCCCCAAGGGAATTAACTTTGTGGAACTCTCCAACAATTTTTCTGTTTACAGGTCTGTGTGCTACAACTAACGAATCATATTCACTTATTACATCATGACGAAACGATTCTGCGGTTCCCCAAGGCGGCATTATTGGTTCTCGTTTAGGTTGATAGCCACTCGGAGAGTTTTCCTTTGCTAATTCAATTTCCTTAAATGCATTCGACAATCGCTGAAGACATTCGGGACCACTCATGGCAATAGCAACAGCATCTAAAGCATGGTGTCGATGATCAGAACGTTTTTTCACCATTTCGGCTTGCCCATTATCCTTATCAGGAAAAAGTTGCCAGTCTTTTCGTAACAATGCGGTATAACTCCCCTTAGTCGCGAAGACACGCCGCTTTCCGTCAAGTTCACCGTCATATAGCGCATCCCGAAGCCACTCACTTACTTGCAAAGAAGCATAAGCGGTATCTGTTAATTGAGAGTTTGAAAAAGCCTCTAAATCCTTAACTTCCTTGTGCAAAAACTCCCATTTACTGGGATTATCTTTCTTTAGATGTCCCAACCGTTGTTCCAAACGTCCAAACTCTTCCTGCGAGAGCCATTCTTTAATTGTCTTGTTACCCTTTTTGAGATTTTCATGTTTAAAGCAAAGGACTCTGTTGATTAGAGCGTTGGGGCCACCTTTACTTTTAGGCACAATATGATCAATTTCAAGTTCAGTGCCGTCGGCAGCCATTGACTCTATAATGGTGCTGTTTGAGTAGGCGCTGGTTTCTCTTTGTTCACGACATAACAATACTCTTTTAATTGCAGACTCACGTTGATTTTTAGTCAAGTCTTTTAAATTATAATCGGAGATAATTTTTTTACGCTCATCTTCTCGTTTTCGATTTCGCGCCAATTGTTCATTTCGGGCTTTAGCTGTTTGCTTGGCCTCTCTTGCTAACTCAACCACAACACGATCAGGTTTTCTTCCAAATCGGCGTAAATAAGCCTGAATATGGCGACGAACTTCATGGATGGCTTTGCGAACAACGGGGTTACTAAGTGAATATGAAACAGGCGGCAATAAATCCGGGTGCTTTTTTAAAAAATTCCGAGTTGCCTTAGTGCTTTTGCGAGATACCAAAGCATAGCGTTGTCGCTGGTCTTCGTCTACGCCATTCCCTGCATCTTCAACAAAATGCTGTCGAGCTTCTGTAACCGAACATTTTTCTGTTCGCATATATTTTAAAAGATTTTTGACCGCTTTACGTGACAAATTGATTCGTTCGTCTCTTTTAGGACGATTTTTCCAAATTTGAATGAACTTTTTGGCCTGCTCAGTTGAAAGTCCCCACCACTTCTGGCAACCTGCATATAGTTTATCAGCGTGAACTTCTTTTGCCGGGTCAAACTTCAAAATTGCTTTATTGATCGAATCTTTTTGATCTTCCGCTAATTTTTTCCACTTGGATTCTCCCCAGATTCCGAGAATGATTTCTCGATAAAACCAATTGGTATTTAATTTACGATTTGGGTCAGTATCAAGACTGAGAGTGTAGAGTGTCTTGCTAACACCTTTGTCCAAACTCAGGACCCGTCTGACTGTTTTAGCAGTCACATTCTTCCGTGTTTGTAACAACTCCAAAACTTTTGCTCTTTCTTGGTCATTCAATTGTCGGCTTACTTCTCTGGGAGGTGCTATTCGAATATTGTTCAATGTTTCTAGGGTAAGAAATTCCTGTGCATACATATCTGGCTTTGGACACAATTGATCCGTCGGTTCCAGGTCACATCGCCCCAAAGTTCCAATATCCCAATAAAAATTCCGCTGACCAAATATCAATCCTTTTTGACGCCACGTTTTATCGCCAACATCATTGAAAAGTACTTTGTATAATTGGGGAGTTAGTTTTTTACTAAGTTTACCGTCAAACTCTTTTTGCTTTCTCCAGAGCTTTATGAATTCGTCTAATACCATCTGTCGATCAGCACAAAACTCATAGACGGTTTCGCCTAAAGCGTTTTTTCTATTTCTGGTCGGATAATACAATTCTTTCTTGTGACTATCTTTTCCAACAGTAAAACTTCGTTCAGCCCGAAGTTTATACATCATCTCCCCAAAGGTTTGTGATTGTTGTCGTTCCATTTCCTGCAACGCTTTATTAATAGCGTTTTTTATTTTCCCTTCATCGCTATCACTTTTTTCAAATTTAATTTCACATAAAACTTGTTCTGCCTCCACATAATCTCCCTCCATAACTTCAATATGAAAAACACGTCCGGATCTTTTTGGAAACCCGCTTGCTTTAACTAATTTCATCCCCTTGGGAGACTTACCATTTCTTGCAATTTCGACTTGTTCATCAGAGACAGTTTGGTCATTTTTTGCGATCAAAAAAAGAGGAACTTTGTTTTCAACTGTCTGGTCAATTTCTAAAAAAATGGCTTTTACAAATCCACATGAAGTCGCGACTACTTCTTTGTATTCCGGTTCGACACTGATACCATAAGCACCGCGTCGTTGACATAAATGCAATAGTATCCGTCCAAATTCAAAAGGTGTTAACTCGTCATATAGACCTTTGCACCGGAATTTCCAAGGATTCATTTCTATCCACTGTTTGAGTTTTTGATTACCCAATGGCATCAGCGAATGTTCAGCAAGGCAGTTACGTAGTTGATACTTCAAATTGGCCCTGCGATAAGTGCCACGACGCTGACTTCGATAGGAACGCCTAGCGTGATTTTTTGGGGAACCACGTTTATCGTCCGATTCTTCTACGCCAGATGGAAACACGCTGTCACCAAGAGTTATTGTCTGGGCTTCGGTGTCAATCCAAGCAGAACCGACAGAATTTGATCCAATATCCAAGCCCAATGTAATACCTGAAAATCTTGTAGTCATATTTACCTCCTAAAAATATAAATTATACTTGACAATCATAGTGATTTATGGATATCATTCAAGTTGTATTGTAACTAATCCATGCTTGGGGTTTTCCACAATAAGGTGAAAAATCCGTAGGCACCGCCTTAGGGCGACCGCCGCAGCGCGTGCAATCCACGCCCTGCGGCGTTTTTTATAGCCAATCCATGTCTGCAAGCTTGTCACAACAAGGGTGTCTTTGAAACCTGCAGGCTCTACGTCCGGAAATCTTCTCGAAGGCTTTCGGGCATAAACCTTTTTACCATAACTTGTTGCAAATAAATTTGTTATGGCGAGATATTTGAAAAATGTCATAAATCAATGCCACACTCATTACAGTCTCTGTAATAAGTGTCTCTTTGTTTACGGGTCCACATTTGACCGGAGCATTTTTTGCAAGTCAATTTCATGGGGGGATTACCGTTGTAGTCATTGCATTCGAAATAGTAACTTCTCTCAAAGGCAATTCTCAGATCATGTGAGCCACACTTGCCACAGGCGAATATAATAACCGCGGTTTCTTTTTTATCCGCAACGGAAGCTTTTTCACGTTTTGCAGATAAAAAGGCTCGCGTTATTGGTTTAGAAACCACCTGATATAGAGTTTTAGCGCAAAGCACCTCTACGTCCTATCAATACAGTTGCATCTGCAACTGTATTGATTGATAATTTTCTCCTACTTTTTTCAAAAAGACCAGGCTACTTTACCAAAAGATCTTCTGCGAATCGCCAAACGCCCATTAAGCAACCCGACCTCGCCATCATAAACAGCATAAAAGCCTTATTTGGCATATTTTGCCGCCTGACAAGGCTTTCTCCACCCCTCTACTATTAAAGAGGCGTATGAGAAGCCCAAAATTGAACACTAAAAATGGAAATTATTAAAAATTTTTGATATCCTTGCCAAAAGTGTTGTTTCTTAGTAGAGTACTGTTCATAAAGCCTTAATTCTAACGACTTAAAATTAGGGAAATGACGATGGCAAATGTAACTAAGAAAGAAATCGTTGACACAATCGCCAAAACCCATCAGGTTCGATCTTCAACGACAAAAAAGATTGTTCAAGCTTTTCTTGATGAAATCATTACGGAGTTGAGCAAAGGGAACCATTTGGAATTTCGTGATTTCGGTGTATTTGACGTAAAAAACAGATCTGAAAGGGATGCCCTAAACCCCAAGACCCTGGAAAAAATTCATGTACCAGCCAAGCGGACTGTGAAATTTAAGATGGGCCGGATAATGAGGCAGAAACTGAATCATCAAGATTAGAAGTTGGAAATAATAACAACCAAGGAGGCATCAGATATGAAACTGTCATCAAGAACCCGCTACGGAATCAAGGCAATTCTTGCAATCGCGAAAGGCTATGGGAACGGCCCGATACAAGTTAAGAGCATTGGCAAGCAGGAGGATATTTCCAACAAATATCTTGAGCAGTTGACGGCTATGCTTAAGACAGCGGGGCTAATACGCAGTGTTCGTGGGCCGCGGGGCGGATATATGTTAGCCAAGCCCCCTTCAGAAATTTCTTTCAAAGATGTTTTCTGGGCATTGGAAGGACAGATGGAACCTGCAGAGTGCCTGGAACATACTGATTATACTCTTGGTTGTGCTGATTGTGCAACCAGTCGGATCTGGCAGGAACTTAAAGATTCTATTGTCGGAGTTATGGAAAGAGTGACGCTGGCTGATTTACTTATATAGTTGTAGTAGGTAGTAAATAAAAAGCCTTAACTCTGTATTTCCAGAAAATTCTGTAAGTTAATAGTGACTATATCATAATCATCTAATGCAAATATAAACAGATTTTTGACAAGACAGCATCACTTATGGGACAATTTGGAAACATGGAGAATTCCCAATATCTTTAGGGTTGGCAGAAAGTTTAGAAGAATTTTATAATGGCAAAGAAATTGCATAAAAATAAATGTACTCAGTGTGGCAGAGAAACTAATTGTCCAAAATTCTGTAGTAGATCTTGTGCGGCAAAATATAACAATACAAAAAGTCCTAAACGTAAGCCGGAAGGAAACTGTAGTAGATGCGGGGTGGCCATTCCGTCACGGAAACAATATTGCTCTGAATGCAAATCTCTGGTAGAACAAGAACAGTTAAAACAGGAACAGGGCATACGGAATATCCGGCTGCCGAGTGGAACTATTATCGAACGGAAAATTCCATTAATTGAATCTTCTCTTGTCCTAAAATTTAATTTGCAGAGATTTACTATAGAGGATCTTTGTGGTGCGTTTCTAGACGCAGTCATCGGCGTCTGTTTGTCAGACATTGACTGCATCCGTGTAGACAACAAAAAAAGATATATTTCCTTGCTGGAAGACTTTCGGAACTTTAAATTTGAAAACTTCAAGAGAAAGGGAATGGTTGGTGATTTACCACTGGAAATTATCGGCCTGGCAATAGATCAATGGATTGAGGGGTATTGTGATCAAGAGACATGCCATCCGCTAATGTCCAGCTATGCCTTAGATGCTGCCGACTTTATGCACCGATTACTCGAAGGAGTAGGCATCCAGATATCTGACAACCGGTATATACGTGTCGAGCCATTGGCTGAGGATTATTATGAAATACGCAGATCAGATATATATAACGCCCAATTCAAACGCAAAATGTCTATGGATCAAGTTGGTGGTCTATTGGTAACTGGGATTATTCCCGAGGAATACAAGATTTTGAGTTATGATGAAAAAATCGTTCTTAATGCAGGGCAACGATTTGGCTTTGCTATCACCAAATGCCATCTTTCTATAGAACACTATGATTCCTGGATTGAGCAGCACACTTCGATGACAATCAAGGGGCCTGACGAACACGTAACATTCATCGAAGACGATATGCATTTTGATGGACACCTAGTACTAAACCCCGGTCAATCCGATTATGTTTGGAGCCATGAACCTAACTGCAAAATAGACTTCCATATTCTTTCCCGTAGATCTGCTAATTGCGCCCCTACAAGGATCCTTTTGCCTTGTCGGTGGTTTACACACGCCTATAAAAGGTCACAAGAAGCCAATACGATCATTCCACTGCCTGTGCCGGTCTGGGACTAAAATGGAGGCCAATTCTACCTCCA
This sequence comes from Sedimentisphaerales bacterium, assembly GCA_028282905.1. GTDB lineage: Bacteria > Planctomycetota > Phycisphaerae > Sedimentisphaerales > Anaerohalosphaeraceae > 4572-13. Next base: position 7,125 of record JANQGW010000101.1, read on the forward strand.
TAACGGTTGGGGGGACGATTATCGAACTGCTGTGCCCTTCATCCTTATGATTTGCTGTTTTAACCAGCCTCGCAGTGTTTCGGTTGACGTTTTGCAATTAAGAGCATCTTGATAGATTCGACATCTTTTTTGGTCGATGGCCTAATCCATAGCCAGCGTCCATCATGTAACTGATCTGTTTCGCGGAATAACTTCTGTACTTTCTTGCTCAGCTTTTCAAATATGGCTTCTATTTTGACAACTTCCTTCTTTCCCAAGATGACTAAAGCCGTAAATCCATCACGTTCCGGAAGTAATCCTATAAGTGTCCTCCCGCTCTTTCGATAGCTTATGGACCAGCCATACTTTTTGCCTCCAAAATCTATCTTTGTAACAAGATCGTAGTGAGATGTCAGATATTCGATCAGATCAGACCAGAGCGGTGCTCTTTTTCCAACCCATTTGAGCATTTCAGCTTTTGTGGGCTTGCATTCTTTGTTTAACATTCGTTCATAACTCATGTAGCAGCTCCTTTGTTTAGTGCCTCATTGACCTTGGTGAGAAACTTATCTTTCCATGAACGATGCCATTCTGTTTCAGTTTCCCACCAAGAATCACAATTTCGATTTCCTTTGTGTGCCCAGTAATGAACATTTATTTCTCCGCATTTAGCAATTAACTCAGAGCCACAACTTGGGCAGATGCCTTTAACTCCTTTGGTCGCTTCAATCTTTTCATCGTTATGAAATGCAAATTTCATTTTTTAAGTGCCTGTGCTTGGAGCTAATACTGAAGTTGCTTTGTTGTCTGCGATTACAGATTACTCCTCTGCTTCCAATTCTGGACTGGCAATTGTCCAAATACGTTTTAAGGGTAAATCGGCACGAATATCTTCATCCAATTTATCGTAGTGTTTCAACAATTGTTGAATAAGGTCTTTTTGGCCCCAGAGGCGAACCCGGAAAAATTGGTTTGCCTTTTCTTTGTCGATTGTATTCTTGAAGCCACTCCATGAGACCAGCAATCCCTGTGTTGCTTGGACATTTTGCATAACTCCAATTAACTGGTCTAGAACCTCTCGGGAGATTGGGTTTTCTTCAGATTTAACTTGAACACAGATACGAGGTTCCCCAAAACCCATTGGGCCTTGTCCCGCAAGAATATCCACACCTTTGTCTGCACCTTTGGGGGTTAGATAGGTTGTATATCCCTGTGCATCCAGAATGCTTTTAACTAAGGTTTCCATTCCGTGACCCTTGAATTTCGCAAGAATCGTCTTTGCAATCTGATCTAACGATAGTTCTTCCAAATCGGAAAAATCTTCACTGGTATCTATTTCTTCGTCAGTTGCAGAAACGGCTTTCGAAGAAACAAAAGACTTAGAAGGCTTCCACCCATTTTCGGCCATATCTTTTATGCGTTTTTCGGCATCATTCCGCTTAATTTGGCAGATTGTCATAAACGCACCGAGTGAGTAAAGAATATCTTGATCGAAGTTGCTTCTGGGGATATCCGTAGCAAACCAGTCAACTGTTCGATAGTGATAGAAAGGGTTTTCAGCTTTAGGAGTAAAAGTATAATCACCCGTGATTTTTCCGAAATGAATCGCCGATTTTAACTTGCTTGGCAATGCAACCCAGTCTCCGACTTTCATTCTGTGACTAAACGCCCAAATCTGACTGCCTTGGTTAATATTCTTCTTCGCGGCATTGTTTGGATATACCTCCTGCATTAGCGACCGAAGTTTCGCCTGACTGGATAGACTGCTTAAATCATGACACAGCCGATTCCAGCAAAGATAAATTTTCTTTTCTCGAAGAAATTTCTCTTCAAACTCACCATGTTTTCCCGCTCGTACAAGCCAAAGTGCCATGTTGATGCTCCGAATAATGTTATACAGCTATGGATTTCTGATTTCCTTTGTAAACTTCATCACCGAATCAACTCACTAACTTTTGTAATTGGTGCCTTGAAAGTAACATTGGGAATTGTTTCAAAATGTTTTTTTCCGCACCGAATCTTGTATTGCTCCGGAACACTTAAATCCTCTAACACCGTCGTTCCCTTTGTTTCCGCTACAAAGTAAATCCGTTTATCCCCTTCAAACACAATCGCCCAATCGGGGTTATATTCTCCAATCGGTGTTTGAACTTTAAACCAGAACGGCAGTTTGATATAAAACTTCACATCCTCACGGTTTTCCAAATCCTTTGCAAATTCCCGCTCAATATTGCTGTCAACTTCAACATAGTTGTAAAGCGTCTTTTCCTGTTTTTTCACTGCAAAAAGATTATCGAGATAGCTTTCCAGTTCCTCATTATCAAACCGCCGCTGATCCCAAAATTCACCGGCAATCTTCTCATACTTAATGCCATCGATCATCATTTCTCGAAGCACTCGTAAAATCGTCTGCGTTGCCACATCCATGAACAACTGCGGATTTTTGGGAATATCGCTGATTTTGCCCGACTCTGACAGGATTTTCAGAATCGTGTCTCGTGTCAGATTTGTTTTATTCTGAATAACGCCCAGAACATCCGGGATTGAAGCGATTTCATCTTTAAGGTCGTGAATGGTTTCCTTCACAATCACGCCTTCAACACCGGCTTTATCAATATCCAGTTTTGCCTTCCGGCTGACCAACCGGGCGGATGTTATCGTCAACTCTGAAACAGCCTCTGCGGCTTTTTGAATCAATTCCGTCGTTTTATATTCAACTCGATACCGAGTCTTATGTTTGATCTTTTCCCACAGTTCCTTAAATGCCGGGTCAAGCAGCAACTGCTTTTGCAGACGAATCCTTTTCCGCTTGCGCTTATTCTTAATCCGCCTGCTGTCAAATTGAACGCCGCAATCGTCCTCAATTTCACTTTGCAGCGTCCGGGCAAAATCCTCATAGCTTTCATTCGCCGTAACGGTCAGAACATTGACCTGTTCGTCAAACACCCGCTGACCGTTCTGGTCAACCGGCAATCGCAAGCCCCGGCCGATTTCCTGCCGCTTTTTCAAGGTCGATTGAGTCTCATTCAGCGTGCAGATTTGGAACACATTGGGATTGTCCCAGCCCTCTCGCAAGGCAGAATGTGAAAAGATAAACCGCAACGGCTCATTGACATCTAAAAGCCGTTCCTTTTCCTTCATAATCAGCGAATAAGTATCATCGTCGGCCTGCGTATTGCCTCTGGTGTCTTTCAAATTCCCCTTTTTATCCTGAGAAAAATACCCGTTATGCACGGCTTCCGCTTCAAACGGAATAAGCCCCTTGTATTTCGGCTCTTTCGAGATTTTCACATAAGCCTGCTCGAACCACTTTGCCAGCTTTCCTTTGCCAGCCTGCCCATCCTGATAGGCACGGTAATTGGCCACGAGATCAATAAAGAACAGAGACAGCACCTTAATATCACGTCCTTTGAGTTTGCGTTCCTTCTCAAAATGGTTTCGGACGGTACTTTCAATCTGAAATTTCATCACATCATCGGTCATGCCGCTCTGTGACTGTCCAACAGTCAAAAATGTCCCGTTGCTGAATGTCACAGTCTGCTCCGAAACATCAATTTCATCGACAATGAATCCGTCCTTATAAATCTCCCGCTGGCCGGAAAGACTGAATAAATCATCTCCAACCCGGACAGTCACATCCTTCTTCTGAACCCCTTTTTTGCCGGCAACATCAATTCTGATTTTGGCGGTGACGGTTTTCTTTTTCGAGGTCACGGCTTTCAGTTCGACAAACGCCTGATTAAATGCATCCTCGCTTTCAATCCCATCGACTTCAATCTTTTTGACCAGTCCCAGGTCATACGCACGCACCGGGTCAAGCGAATAAACAAGATTGTAATGAAACTTATGGGTCGCCGAATAACGCAGCGTGCAAAGCGGATTGAGGTTTTCAATCGCCTGCCGTCGAATATCCGTTTCCATATTCTGCGGTTCATCGACAATCACAATGGGCTTGACGCTCTGGATGAATTGAATCGGAATCCCCCAGTCGCTGTCCTGATAGATGACATTGCCCGCCCGTGTAAACTGGTCAATATTCATCACCAGTACTTGCAGACTGTTGGTGGTCGCAAAATTACGGGCAAGGCCCCGCTTTTTGGGGTCATAGACATAAAAGTCCATTTCCGGCTTCTCATAGAGCATATTAAAATGCTCTTGAGTGATCTGGAGATTTTTCAAAACCCCTTCTTTAATGGCAAGACTCGGAACAACAATAATAAATTTCTTAAACCCGTAGGCTTTATACATTTCGTGGATGGTACGCAGATAGACGTAGGTTTTACCCGTACCGGTCTCCATTTCCAGCGAATAATGAAGCCCTTCCAATTGCTCGCTTGTGTCAATCCCGTTTTGCCCCTGAACGGCCTGCAAATTTTCAAGAATCGTATCTTCCGTAATCGCCAGATTATTACCAACGACAAATTCCGCCCCATACAGATATTGGTCCTGCGGAAACACGCGCTCCAGACGAAAATCCCCGCTGCCGTCCGGCTGGCCCCGAAATAATTCCACGGCGGCCAGCACCGCCTCAAGCTGATATTGCTGATTAGCGTCAAATTGAAGTTTCATTTATTTATCTTTTTATTCATTCTCTAATATCATATACTGATTCTTCAACGACTGTGTATCCGGGGCATTTGTATTTGTGAATCTGTACTTTTTCCGATCAAATTCAAACCGACTAAAAACACGGCTATCGGCATCTAAAAGTACAAGTGTGTCATTGTCAATCTGCCATGAAAATTCATTTCTATTTTTACCTGTATGTATTACACCATCACTATCAAAAACCATAATCTTTGAAGCGCCTGATGACGGATTAAACACAAACCGCCACTTATTATTTATCAGAACTTCGGACAAAATAATCTTCTCGCCTCTTTCTTCCATAGTTACATCGAAAGAGCATTCAATACTTTCCATTTCAGCAACTATCTGGTCTTTTGCAAAACTACTGCTGTTTTTTAATATTCGATCAAATATAAAACATGCAATGGAAAGAACAAGTGAAGCTCCCAATATCACCCAGGCCAACATAATAGACCAATTGACACTTTCATTTGCATCATATAGACTGATTAAAGTAAATACAGATGTTGCAAATATCCCTAAACTTGCCGATGATACAATCTGACACCAATCCGAGTACCTAACAATATTATTTACCATTATTTTTAAACGTTCCCACTCACGCTGGCTTACAGGATATAGAATCTGTTTTTTAGGGGAAGCCAAAGAAAACTTATCTGTAAAATCGAGAGAATTTTTTGTCATTTTATCAATTCTCCCTTTTGGTTCACCAAGCCAAGAATGATGGCATTGTAGAAAACGGTATTACCACAATTACTGCAAGATGCCACTATAACCGGGTATAATGAACTACTTAAATTGAGTCGCCCTCCGTTAAATTCCCTCATCTCGTAAATAGTGTCGGAAAAACTTATCGAAGATAAACCACAGCTATTACAGTGTGTTAATCTGATTTTACTATGCAATATATTCTTATGGTGCTCAGTAAGTTTCATTTATATCACCTTGAATTCTATCTTTTTCGCTTCCATTTGCAGGGCGGTGTTGGTCTTCAGTTGGTCGTTTCCGGCGAAGGCGCGATCCAGGCAAATCACCTTTTCCGGCTTTTCGGCAATGAGTTTTTCGACCAGCTTTTCCGTGATCTTTTCCTCCAGACAAAGCAGCAGTTTCCCGCCTTCGATAATGAAGTACTGTTTCTTATTGGCCTTTTTCGCCTCGACCTTCACATTCAGGTCAAGGCCGCTCTTGAGAATCAATTCATACAGGATATTTTCCTGCTGCGCACCCGGGTTGACATTATCCACAAACAGGGAAAGCTGCTTTTCCAACTGCTTGCCGTCCTGTACATCGGAACGCCAGATTTTAAAGTTGCTCTGATCCAGCTTAAATACCTTAAAGCCAAAGTCCAGAGTACCTTCCTGCTCATCTTTGATTTTTTGAGCCGCCCGACGAATCCTTTCCTTGCCTAAATCTGATATTGTTTTATAACCCAAATCAATTGCATTTCTGCCAGTTTCAGTTTTTTCATCACAGAGTTCAGGCAATTGAACGCATACGAATTTTCGATTACCACCATCTTCGGAATTGAGTTCCATTACAGAATGGGCGGTAGTGCAGGAACCAGCAAAGAAATCAAGAACAATGTCATCACCTTGAACAGCCTGCTCCAGACAATATTTGATTAACCCAATTGGTTTTGGATTATCAAATACACGCCTTTTAAAAAGCCCTTTAACCTCTAATGTTCCAGCTTCATTAGAGAACTCTGAACCAGTCCATATTGTTTTCGGCTTAATTCTTTTAACACCATTTTCATTTTCCGCATAATCTATTTGAAAAACATCAAGCCTCTTTTCTGTACCCACAAATTTGCACCCAAGTTCATCAATTCTTTCTGCCACCGTGTCTTTTCCCCATCGCCAACGACCATCAGTACCGTTAGATAATTTTGGAATTATTTTTTCATTAAATGAATCTGATTTTGTTAATGAAACTTTGCCTGTTTCGGCATCTCCATATATGGGGAAATACATATTAGGTCGGTCTTCCCTTCTTGCACCTGACCCTCTTTTCCTCAAACCTAAATATCTGAACCTTTTACCGTTATCATCAACTTCGGGGTAATCATCGAAGTATTCATCTGGCAATGGAACGCCATTTGACTCAAACGACCCCTTTGAATAGCATAGTAGATAATTATGTGCCGTGGCAAAGAACTTATCATCACTTCTTCCTTTAAGATTACTAACAACAGTAATCATTCCCAAATGGTTCTCTTCACCAAAAATTTCATTCATAATCAACTTTAAATTCTCTACTTCGTTATCATCAATGGATACAAAAATAACGCCATCGGGGCGGAGCAGATTTTTAGCCAGAAACAGGCGGGGATACATCATCGACAGCCAGTTGGAATGAAAATGCCCGGCATCCCGGCTGTTTTTACGCCAGAAGCCGTCTGTGGTCATATTGCCTTCGGCATCTTTGTCACCGATCCGCTGGAGGTACTCGTCCTGCGTTTCGGCAAAGCGGTCAGGATAGATAAAGGTATCATTTCCCGTATTGTACGGCGGGTCAATATAGATCATCTTAACCTTGCCGTAATAGGATTTTTGCAGGACTTTCAGGACTTGCAGATTGTCGCCTTCAATGAACAGGTTTTCGGTGGTATCAAAATCAACCGATTCGTCCCGGCACGGTTTCAGCGTCGCCGTCGTCGGCTCCTGAATATGCCGGAAACAGTCACTTTTGCCCGCCCAATTCAGCCCGTAGCGTTCCTTATCGGCGGAAACATCTTCGCCCAAGGTCTGTTTGAGCTTGGCCGGGTCAATCTTGCCCTCAACAAAGATTTCCGGGGCCTTCTCTTTGAGTAATTCCAGAAGTTCATTCTGAGGACAGACTGATCGCCCATTCATATGCAAATCATCCTGTTTTTCGGGAGATTTCCTTCCTTTTTCCATGTTCCACGATCCTGAAAAGATTAAAAGTCCATTATTGGCCCCATATTACCCCAAAAACCTCCCCTTTGCAATGATTCAGGCATATAAATATTACACGACTCGGAGTACCCAAATTTCATACTTTGAGTAGATGTTCTGACTGGTTATCTAGAGAATCTAATCGGAAATCAATAAAAAAACCGCCTGTAGCGGGGATATAGGAGCTTAGCTGGGAACGCTACATAACCGGCATTATAGGAAATATGCGGTTACCATAACAGGTTTTGTTCATAAAAAATCCGCCTGCGGCTGTGTGGTGAACAGGGAACCGCAGACGGCAGAAGGAGCCTGAATTAATGTTATCTTCGCTTACGAATCAGCAAGCCGCCCAAACCTAACAACGCCAGCGTTGCCGGTTCGGGAACGATAACGGTGACGCATTCCGATGTCAGGGGAAAATCACCACCAACATCGACAAAATCAATATTAAACGGTGTGCCATTCGCCCATAGACCAGAGATACCGTCAGTATTCATTGCGTAACCCGGTTGACAGTAAATCGTCACATTAGACAAGTCGCCCGGTCGCTGATAAATGGTAAGGGCAGTGACAGTGCCGCCTTTTAGAATGGCGGACGAATCATCACGCACTGTAATCTCTTCGGTAACGCCGTCAAGATAAAGCAGGTGACTATTGTCGTAAAGCACAATATCATAAATCCCGCTACTGAAACTTAAAGGTGTCGAGGTATATTGCACTTCGATATAGGCGTTGTCATACGCACGTATACGATCTGCTCCACCACCGGCAACAATCAATGATTCAGTGTCTACCATTTTAAAACCACTACCATCGTATTCACCAACTTCGAGAAGGCCGTCAGCGGCTTCCTCAGCGTCAGCTATTATGCTGGCCAAGCAGGTACAGGCACACATTGACAACATTAAAAGACACGGTAGAATTCTCTTCATTGTATTTCTCCAATCTGCGATGTTTTCAGTATTGTACCAAAAACATCTGGTTATGTCAAGAATTATTGGCCTTCCTTGTCCAGTATTGCCTTTAAATCATCCATTAAAATGGCCCTCATATCTTCGATATTGTCGATATTATCGCCCCCGTCGGCAATCACTTCATCCAAAAATCCAAGCATCTGTACTAATGTATCAGCAGAGACTTCGGGAATTGGCTCGACGGTATTAGTCGTCGTTTCAACCGTTGAATAAGAACTAAGCGACATGGGAGTCATTGCCACCGACATTGAAAGCGGTTGGGCCACCATAATTTGACTTTGGTTTTGCGATTGGGCAGCGGCCGTTTCCATTTGCTCCTGCTTCCAGCAGGCAATCCACAACCAGTCGTCAACAATATACATCAAATCTGCCAGATCAATCGCATATTCACTGTTGCCGGTTGTGTCATAATTATACGCAACATTCCAAGTCAGTTTTTGCAATTCCGAAATATATCCCGGTGCGTTCGGATCGGCAATATACTGTGGATGGTTGGGATCACAAACCGGGTCGTTCGGGTCGTGGGCCAGCCAGACTTGTGCAATTGGAGCGAATTCATAGAAATTGACAATACCGTCCGCATCGGCATCCAGTGGATTTGCCACGTCACCGCAATTCGGATTGACTTCATCGGCCCCAATGTCAACCGTTGTACCCATCACACGATCTTCACCGTCATAATCATCGTCACCAAGACCGGCAATCATAGCTCCTTTATCAATGCAGAATGAATTACCTGCCAAATGATAATTTGCCGGATTCGGCGTCCCGTTCGGGTCAATTGTGTAGGCAAAACCCGGCACATCATTGTGGTTAGAATTCACTTCATTACAGTCCTGGATACAGCAGTTATATGCTACATTGTCAGCAATAAGCCCCGCCAACTGATTGCTGTCGTTTTGTATATTATTGTAGTAAACGATGCAATTCTTAAGCTCCGGCCAGTCAGGAGTGCCTGTATCCGAAAAATAAATTCCTTCGGCCTTATTGTTGCTAATCGTGCAATTGTACAGTTTGGGTGAATCAGCCGGACGATATAATCGAATGCCTGCACGCCCAGCTTCTATAAGGTCACATTCCGAGATAATCGAGTTTTTGACGGTCGGTGTAGAGTTCCTACTATGCAAGCCATATTCACCATTCCGCAAAATCCATGAGTTTTCGACGGTTAATGTAAATCCTTCGCCTTCATGGTAAATACCGTCTGCATCATTCAAACTGATTGTACACCGCTGAACAGTCACATTTCCGCTTTCGGCAAAAATCCCATAATCATAATTCTCCGTTATAACAGATTCGGCCACTTCAAAATCGACACCAGAGCCGTAAACAGCATTTTCAAAGGAATTCGTAACAGTCAGGCCATTAATGAGACACTCATCGCCCATTGTAACCACTGTGTCAGCATCAGGAATAGTATCCTCGTCAATTAACCCCGTAAGGATGGTTTCATATTGCATCGGATTACGATTTTCAAAGGGGCAACCGCCAGATGGAAAGCCGCCGTAAACCGAGCAGTAATCCGGTAGTTGGAATGTTTTGTCCGGCGTGTTTTCGGGATTATACGTCCCCTGGGCAACATAAATCGTGTAAGCGGACGAACAATCGCTGTTCGTCGCCCGTCGCAGTGCATCGGCCAAGTCAGTGTAGGCATTCTGCCAACTGCTTCCAACATCCGTACCTGTGGCGGCCTTGTCCACATAAATAATGTTAGGCTCGTCACCCCAGCAGCACACGACCGTGTCTTCGGTCACCGTGGCGACCAATGTCTCGACCGGATTACCGTTAGGGTCATCAATAAACGCCCAAAGCTCGGCAACATTATGCAAAATCGAATTGGGTTCCGCCTTATAGTTGACTTCCACGTCCAGCGTCAAACAATTTGCGTCATTGCCGAGAATGTCGCCAAGTAGCCAGACATAACTATGGTCGTCGTCGTTATACCCCGGATCAGGCGGCACAATTTGAATCGAGTTGCCATCGTAAACCGCACTGTAACCGGCATTAGCATAATCAACGCCGTCCGGCAGCCAATCAATGACATAAGCGTCCTCGTAAATGACATCGGCATCTAAGTTTTCAAAGCAAATGGTATATTCGATGGATTGCCCGGGACTGCGGCAGTCACCCGTATCAACATCATCATATTTCTCAACCCGCATGTGGTGAAAATGAATTGCTTCATGTTCATTGAGATCAGTATCGTTAATCGTCAGTGTTCCGCTTTCCTCAACCTTATACAATTTCCAGTTGATATGATTATTTACCGGGTGCGAGGAAATATAAACATACGGGCACTGTGTCGCCGGATTTGTCACTTCGATGTACTGGCCACCGGTAAAGGTGAAATCCACTGTACTGCCGTGACTCTGATCTTCATCCCAGACAATGAAAACGTCATTCGGTTCCAGATAGATCGGTTCCGGCGTTGAATCTTGCTCGACCGTATAGAGGTCGTAGTGCGTGTAATAGCAACTGTCCACTTCCACTTTCAAATATAAGTAGGTATAGCCGTCCGAACTGGGCCTGTCGATAACCGTTTGCCATGACGGACACTCACCATCGGCGTTCAATGCACCGGATGTCATATAGCAGGCCCCGATTGGGTCATTGGGGTCAGTGTCCGCGCAAATCACCCCCGCCATAAAAAAGAATGCTAACAACATACAACAAGTAACAGATACACGTTTAGTATCCATAGTAACCTCCAATTAATAAATCCCTGTTCTTAAGAAATGATACACAGTCTCCAACTAATCAATCAGTCTTGAAATCGGTCAGACTTCTCATACACTCTCCTTTCCTTAGTGATTGAGTTCCTTCCTTCTGCACAAAAGCCCCACACAAAAGAATTGCGGCTACAGAGGGGGATTAAACCTACATCCTAATATTTTCTATGTCAACATTATTTCTGAAAAACCGGTCTGCACAAACAAAAGACCCTCTACCAACTGAGGGCGAAGCCTTTTGCAACCCGGTTCCGACTCACAGACGGCAGAAGAGGCACAATCATGTATTAGCTAATATCTCCTGTCCAATGTATATGGCGAATGAAACTCTTAAATTCGTACACCAAAAATTTAAATTTTTGAAAATTACTCCTAACCAATACCAGGCAAGAGAAGATTTTATTCTTAGAACTCCTTTTCTTTGTGGATTCTATTAGAATTCTCCTCCTTATGTCAAGCCTCTTTTTGAGTCGTAATTGTTTTCTCTTACTTGACTTAGTAGCAAGAAATTTGTATAATGACAAACATCGAAGGTTCACATTTGGGTATAAAATGTGAACCGTTTTTTTTGTCACCATCTCAAAATTTTTTCGAAAAAAATCGTCGATAAAAAGCATTTTTTGCCGTTTTGCCGGTCTTTCATCAAACAATTTCTATGCCTTTTCCATATTAATCTACCTTATTCCGCTATGTCCATTAGTCGCCTTATCTCCTTATAAGATAAACATTTAAACTCATTTCACGTCTCATCATGAGTTCATACTTTATACCCAAATATGAACGGAGGATAATATGGTTAATATATAATGGAAATCGACATACCGGAATTTGATCCCAAAAAATGTTTATCCCAAAGGGATCGAAAGAAGTTAATGGCTGTCGCCCGAAGCAATGCAAAGTCTGCTGATCCGAGAGAACGAAAAACCGCTGTTCGAAATTACTTCTTTATACACCTTGGCTTAGGAACCGGTCTGAGAGTTATGGAAATTGCGGCATTAAATTGCGGTGATCTTTTCCTGAATAACAGAATCCCCTTTTTAGTCATCAGAAAAGGAAAGGGTGGGAAAAGAAGACGAGTATTTTTTAATAATTCCTTAAGAAAGCACTGCCGGGAGTACCTGGCATGGAAAAAGTTTATAAGTGAATCCACAGAATCCGAAGAGCCTTTACTTTTATCTGGGACGACGGGAGGACATTTGACTACAAGAGCATTACAAAAAGCATTTAAGAAATGTGCTCAAAGAGCAAGTCTGGCTTCACATTATTCGATTCACTGCCTAAGGCACACGTACGCGTCTTTGCTTTATATTGCAAGTGA
>JANQGW010000072.1 GCA_028282905.1 Sedimentisphaerales bacterium
GAAAAACGCAGCCTATGCTATTCATAGGCGAGTATTTTCAACGACGCCGGGCGAAGCCGCAGTAGGCATAAGCGGCTGCATCATTTCTTGACATGCTCTAATCGGACTTACCATACTTCAATCATCGAACGAACGCAAGGCACAAAAAAAGCCAGCTTCGCTTTTGACGAATCTGGCTTCGGAGGAGGGTGATGAGAAGAATTTGTTATGGTTTGTTCGAACCAGAAAGGAACCCTCCAGTCACATTTTTATCAACTCACCCACTATGTTTTTCAAAGAACCGGCCCGAGGCCGTTTACCACACCTGATCAGACTAAACCACCATTGTGAGAAAAACGGATACATCATCCATTTTCAGTCGAAGAACCGACGCTCCGAACCACATTTCAAGCAGATCGCAACAACCCCCAAACGCTCTTCCCTACTGCTGATTGCGGGCACCTCCAGATTCTCCTCTCTTCATCCGGGACATCATAGTCTGTAACAATGATCAGGTATTCCACTTCCTACCAGGAACAGTACAAAGACAAGTGTCTCTGAACCCAGCAGCTAAGGTTTAGTATATCCAACATAATCTCACGTGTCAATATATTTACTGGATTTCCGTACAAAATTCCCATTTTCGGCTTATTTTGGCGATTATTATCGGCACAGATTAGTGATTTCTACCCATTCCAACACACAATTAAATATCCTAAACTATTGGACCTCCAATGTTTATTAACAGTAATACTGTGAAATCCGCATTTTATACGGCATTGTCTTGACTGGCAGACAGATTTGAGTAACCTACAGACTTCGTTATAGTTAAATTAAGGAAAAACATGGCTGTTTTAGTCGGAATTGATGAAGCAGGTTACGGTCCCCTGCTCGGACCGCTGGTTGTCTCCAGTGCGGCATTTAGACTGCCGGAGGCAATGTTGCGTGAAAACCTGTGGGAAACCTTGGAAAAAGCCGTTTCTGCGCAAAAAAAAGGCCTCTCAGGCCGCTTATTAATTACTGACAGCAAAAAAGCCTTTAACCGTAAAACAGGCCCCGGCCACTTGCGACGAACAGTACTCGCAGCATTGGGGGCCATAGAAGAAAATACTGCTCCCCCTGCCAACGCCCAGGCACTATTAAACTGTTTATGCCCAAATTCCGCAACACAACTCACAGACACCTACGCTTGGTATGAACCACTCCCCGACCAACCACTGAACCATGATCAAAGTGACATTCAAATTGCTTCTGGCGTGTTTCAGCGAACTCTGGAGGAAAAAGGTATTCAGCTTCAATCCATCCAAAGCCGCTGTCTGGATGTCGGTTTTTATAACAGCCGGGTCAAAGCCGTCAAAAACAAAAGCCGGGTTCTATTTACGGAGCTATGCTCACTGATTTTGGATATTCTGCAAAAAACCAATAATAACGAAACGGTGCAGATCATTGTGGACCGTCAGGGCGGCCGAATCAATTATCAGCCCGAATTACTGCGAATGTTTCCGGGGGCATCCCTGTCCGTCCTCCGACAGGATGAGAAGATGAGCAGCTATGAACTGAATTACGCCTCGCATCTCATGCGAATCCATTTTTGCATGAAAGCGGATACAAAATATCTGCCGGTTTCATTGGCCTCCATGGCCAGTAAATACCTGCGAGAAGTCCTCATGCAGGCGATTAATAACTTCTTTTGTGAAATGTGTCCAAATCTAAAGCCGACGGCCGGTTACTGGCAGGATGGCCAGCGTTTTATTAAGGATTTAAAGGAAATGTTGCCGGAATATAGTTACAATCCTGAGTATTTAGTCAGAATTGCATAGTTTATCCGGAAAAATCCTCTCCACTCTGGAGAATATTCAAACTACGTGCCCGTAAAGACTTATTCAACGTATTTCCAGACCGGAATAATTAGGTATTTATACCTAAAAGAATAATTTTTAATTTATTTTTTTTCTGCTTGAAATCCCTCTGACAAAACGTTATTTTAAAAATTAAGGTTAAAGAGCCAAGTAATGTGTGGCTTCTTAGTCCAGTGGTTTTGTTAATGGTGGTACCACGAGTTATTTAACTTAGAAAGCTCCTTCTGCCGCCCGTAACTTCAGTAGCCCTGGGAAGTTCACCGACTTCCTCCTCCTTCTGCGAAGTGCGGGCGGTCTTTTTTTATCCCCCGTTTATCACGACCGAAAAAAAACCTTCCTAAACACTCAAAAAGATTGATTTTAAAAAAATTCTCTGATTTCTTCAATTTTGTTCGGTTTTTGTTCGGGTTTTTTGTTCGGTTTGCCGATACATATTTCTGACGTGGAAAACATAATGAAACACAATTGTTTTTGATGGGATGAAACGATGGATCGCTTTCAAGACAACAGAATGGATGCTCCGCTATGTAAATTTGGCCCCGGCGGCGACTATACCAGCGAATGGCACAATGTCAACCCGCTCAATACCGACAGTCAAACCGAAGCATCGCCGCTTGGAAAAGTCCTGCAGACCATTGCCGAGATTATCGGCGCAACCGTTCAGCCGGAAGCGCTGATCGACGCGGCTTGCCCCCTGCCGAGCCAACACCAACATCCCCAACCGCTATCTCAGGAGACAGCCGACAATGACCCGCGGCATCAGTCAACCAGTCAACATCACGCCAAAACAGTTTCAGGTACTTCAGCAAATTGGAAACTTTCAAAGGAACCAATGCTATTCAGCAACGATTGGGGAACTGGCACAGGCGTTAAACATAAGTCGAGCCACCGCGTACGAACACATCGCCGCGCTGCGAGAAAAAAAGCTGCTGGCAGCCTCAACGGGCAAGGCACGCTGTTTGAAACTCGCCGCAAACGGCGAAAGACTGCTTGAGACAACACAGCAGCAAGACGAGTACATTGAACCGCCAACATCGGCATATTACGCAGACGCCGCACCGGAAACAATCACGTTGCGCGGACGGGTTTCTGCCGGTTACGGTATCGACGCCATCGAAGAGCAGCAGCCGTTTTCATTAGGTCAGGTCTTCGGCAATCGGGGTGATGTTTTTGCCCTCCAGGTTAATGGCAACAGTATGATTGATGCCGGTGTCCACAACGGTGATTATGTCATGTGCCGACAGGCCAATACCGCCGATAACGGCCAACTCGTCATCGCCCTTTTGGAAGACAGTGAAAGCGCAACAGTCAAGCGTTTCTTTAAAGACAAACAGGCCATACGCCTCCAGCCCGAAAACGACGCCTTTGAGCCGATCTTCGCGAAAGACTGCCACATCCAGGCAATCGTCGTCGGCATCGTCCGACATTTTTGAATGTCAATCGTTAGCTCCCTGTCAACGGCAGAGTGGTTCGTGACACTATCATTCAGGTAAAGCTTCAAGCACTTCAAAAAAATCCTGCCAGATACTTTTGTAGAGCAGAGGATTTTCAAAAAAGCCTTCATTGTGCGTGCCCTTCAGTTCTCGAAACAACTTCGGCTCATTAGCTGCTTCGAACAATTGCTTTCCGAACTTGTATGGGATCACTTCATCATCCGGGCTGTGCGTAATAAACACCGGGCACTTCAATTGCTCCACCGCCGCAAGCGTATTGTAATCATATCGCGCAAACACCCGCACCGGAAACCATGGATAATAATGTTTGCCGGTATCGACGAATGACGTAAAACTGCTTTCAATAATCACCGCCGCCGGCTCAACTTCCACAGCCGTCATCGCCGCGATACTGCCGCCCAGTGACCGTCCAAAAATCACAATCTCCCCCGATGAACATCCCTTCTCATTCACCAGCCAGTCCCACCCGGCTTTGATATCCGTCAGTGTCCCCTTCTCCGTGGGCCTGCCGCTGCTTTGGCCGTAACCGCGATAATCCACAATCAGACAATTCAGCCCCAACTCATGAATTAACTGAAGCGTATGAAGCCGATAAGAATTATTGCCCGCGTTGCCGTGACAGTACAGCACGGTCCATTGCCCCTTTCCGGAAGCTGCAGGAATATACCACGCCGCCAGTTTTTCCCCATCCGGCGTATCCAGCGTCACCGACGTAAACGCCATACCGACATCGTCCGGCGTCACACCGTAATCAGGACGCGGTTGGTACAGCATCCGCGACTGGCCAAAAAACAGCGCCAGCCCCAGCCCCGCATACACCAGAATCAAAATGGTTACCAGCATCCACACAACTGTCATAAAACCGCCCTTTTTATACCGTCTGACACCCAGAATAATCAGCATCAAACCAATCAAAAACCATAATATCGCTCGCAGAAGGCCCATTTTCGCCTCATCCTTTCACTAAACACCCTATTTTAAGTTGTATTCGGCCTCAAGGCAATATAGAATCTTTGCAATTGATTATTGATGAATGATTATTGATTATTTGGATTGATATGAAACGACGCAAGACTAAAACCGTCACCGTGGGCAGCCTGAAACTCGGACATCGCCATCCCGTTGCCGTGCAAACCATGACCAAGGTATTTACAACGAATGTCGCCGCCTGTATGCGACAGATTCGCAAGCTGGAAACTGCCGGTTGTGATATTGTACGCATCGCCGTGCCGACGAAAGCCGATACCGAAGCGTTTGCCAAAATCGTCGCCAAAACGAATATGCCGGTCGTCGCGGACGTGCATTTTTCCGCAGCCCGCGCAATTGAAGCCATCGAAGCCGGCGCCGCTAAAATTCGCCTCAATCCCGGTAACGTCAAAAATAAGAAAGACATTAAACGGATTATCGACTGCGCCAAGACTCATAAAATCGCCATTCGTGTCGGCGTCAACGAAGCCAGCATCCGCGACCTGAAAGCCGATGTGCCCGCCACCAAACGCACCGCCCTGATGCTCAAAGAACTACGAAGCTATGTCCGACTGTTTGAAAAGCAGGGATTTGACAACCTCGTACTCAGTGCCAAAAGCGCTGACACCGTGCGAACCATTGAAGTCAACCGGGCCATCGCCGCCGCATTCGACTACCCGATGCACCTGGGGCTGACCCACGCAGGCCTGCCGGAAGACGCAACGATTCCCTCATCAGTCGCCATCGGCGCTTTGCTGGCCGAAGGCATCGGAGATACCATTCGTGTCAGCATCGCCGGAAACCCGGTACGTGAAATCGAAATCGGCAAAGCCATTCTGAAATCGCTGCAACTGGAACAGGCCAAAGGCCCGGAACTGGTAGTCTGCCCCACCTGCGGCCGCTGTCAGGTCGATGTCATCAATCTGGCGAAAAAAGTCAGACGCCTGCTCAAAGA
>JANQGW010000076.1 GCA_028282905.1 Sedimentisphaerales bacterium
TGGTACAATGACAAATTATATTTCACTTCTGACGACGGCTGGCTTTACTGTCTTCAAGCCAAAAACGGAAAACTCCATTGGAAAAAGAAACTCGCACCGGCGGATCATAAAGTGCTTGGCAATGGGCGTATTATATCAGCATGGCCTTCGCGGGGAGCGGTAGTTATCGATGATGGAAAACTGTATTGCGCCGCGGGAGTGTGGCCGTTTATGGGGATTTTCATCTCCTGCATAGACGCGGAATCAGGAAAACTGACCTGGGAAAACAGCAGCAGCGGTGCGGATTATATTAAACAGCAGCATTCCAGTGATGCTTTTGCCGGTGTGGCACCGCAGGGCTATATGGCTGTCGCTGACGGCAAGCTGCTGGTACCAAGCAGAACGGTTCCCGCCTGCTTTGATGCGCTGACCGGAAAATTGTTATATTACAGATTGTCCGACAGAGATTTTGGCAAATATGTTGGCGGATACAATGTTTCAATATGGAATCAATGGTTTTTCAATAACGGAATGCTGTATTCGCTTGATGGCGGACATGGGCTTGCGAAGACAACCGCACAGGTCGCCGATACGAATGGAATAATCGCTTTTGATCCTGCCGGCTCTCTGATGGCCTATGTGCCAGGCTCGACAGACAAACCAACCCAACAAAGACCATTTCAGGCGAAAGGCCTGTGGAAGGCTGAATTTGCACAGAAATTCGACAAGATACACATTAAGGCCGGGGACAAGCTTTATGCCAGTTCGGCACAGCAGTCTATCGCAGCCATTAAGATGCCGGAAAAAGGCAGCCCTGCATCGATTGTCTGGCAATATGATCTCAAGGAAAAAGTCTGGACTATGCTCGCCAGTGACAACAAGCTTTTTGTTGTCACGGAAAAGGGGACGGTGTACTGTTTTGCAGGCAAGAAGAAGCGTACGAAGGCATATGCCCTGAATCCAAAGAAGGCCGCGAGCTATTGGACGCATCCATCCAGAACGAAGGCGTTAATGAAATGTTTTGATGAACAGGGCTATTGTGTTTTGCTCGGAATTGGCAATAAGCATCTGCTGAAAGAAATGCTGATCAACAGTGAGCTTAACGTTATTGTACTTGAGAAAGATCCTGCCAAAGCCGCTGCTGCTCGAAAAGATTTTGACAAGTATGGCTTATATGGTACAAGACTGTGCATCATAGACGGCGACATTGATTCAGGAAAACTGCCTGTATACTTTGCTGATTTGATCATTTCGGAACAAAACATCACACAAAACTGTAGCAATGCTAAAAACAGAATTGAAAGAATATTTAACTTACTGCGTCCATTCGGGGGAACCGCATGGTTCAGTGCCAATAAGAATGAGCAGCTCGAATTATATGGCCAAATTTCCAATGCCAATCTTTTTGGAGCTAAGGTTGATTCGGATAGATTGGTTCTAAAATTGACCAGGTCCAAAGGGCCGGTCGGCTCTTCAGACTGGACACATCAGTACGGCAATGTTGCCAACACGGTCTGTTCTGACGATGATTTAAAATTGCCGCTTGGAATTTTATGGTTTGGTGAAAATTCTGAATTCACCGATGTTTTGCCGCGTCACGCTCATGGTCCCTGCCAGCAAATTGTATCCGGCCGGCTTTTTATTGAAGGAGTGGATACAATCACAGCAAGGGATGTCTACACAGGTAAAATCCTCTGGAAACGTCAGTTTGAAAACATGAATAACGCAGGGATATATTTTGACGATTCCTACAAGCCAAACTATCTGGACAAAACGTATAACCAGCAGCACATCCCGGGCGCAAATACAAGGGGAACAAACTTTGTCGCGACGGAGGACAAACTCTATGTTCTGGAAGAAAAAAACTGTCGTGTAATTAACACCAAGACCGGAGAGTTAATTGATACGTATTATTTGACAAGCCCCGATGGTTTTAGGAGAGAGTGGGCCTATATCGGAGTTTACAACGATCTATTGATTGCCGGCGCCGATTTTGTTGATTTTAAAAAGCTGGTCGATGAAAAGGCCGTAGCCAAAATCAAGTGGGTTGAGGCGCTTGATAAAAGTGCCAGCAGTGAAATTGTCGTCATGGACAGGCATTCAGGCAAAATGGTGTGGAATAAAAAAGCAGAGCACGGCTTTATACATAATGGCATTGTCGCAGGCAATGGAATGCTGTTCTGTATGGACAGGATACCACAGGCAATCAGTGACATTCTAAGCAAAGATGACAACCTCAATACTTACAGACTGTCAGCTTTGAACATTGCAACAGGCAATATGATTTGGGATGAAACAGACAATCTATTCGGAAGCTGGCTCGGATATTCCGGAAAATATGACATCCTACTCCAGGCCGACCGGAAATCGAGAGACATGGTGGCACAGCACGGCAAACGGATGAATGCTTACCAGGGCAAAAGCGGAGTGCCACTGTGGGATATGACCAATAATTATTCAGGCCCGTGCATTATAAACGACAATGCGATCATCACGCAGCACAAGTCGTTCGACCTGATGACAGGCCGTCAAAAAATGATCGAACATCCGCTCAGCGGCGAAGAAATCCCTTGGAACTATTCGCGCAATTACGGCTGCGGAACGGTTGTTTCCAGCAGAAATTTTCTCACATTCAGATCGGCGGCAGCCGGCTTTTACGATCTGACATGTAACGGTGGAACAGGCAATTTTGGCGGTTTTAGGTCGGGATGCACAAGCAATCTTATCGCAGCCAATGGGGTTCTTAATGCACCTGACTACACGCGGACATGCACCTGCAGCTATCAAAATCAGACATCCCTTGCAATGGTGCATATGCCGGGCGTTGAAACATGGACATTCAATGATGTGCCTCCTACGACAGAACGCATTGTCAGAATGGGAATCAACTTTGGCGCTCCAGGCGACTGCCGCGATGACAATGGCACTTTATGGCTTGACTATCCGAGCAATAGTGGAAAAAGCCCGGACCCTGTAATCAAAATAGCCGGTGAAAAGATTGAGTACTTTGGAAAGCACTCGTTGCGAATCAAACAAGGTGATCTCAAGTGGGTCGAAGCATACGGTGCGTCAGGCATAGAGCAGATAACTATTCAAATGCTGCCGGAAAACAATCAGAAATCAGAAGCAGAAAATCATTCTTATACTGTCATTTTACATTTCAGCGAACCTGAGTTTGTCCAGACTGGTCAGCGTCTTTTTGATGTTATCCTGCAGGATGATATTGTGATGGAAAGCTTTGACATCTTCGAAGAAGCCAATGGAACGGACATCGGGATTTCAAAAACCTTTACCGGAATCAGCATCTCGGATGAACTGTGTATAAAACTTATCCATTCTGAAAGATCACCTATTCAGGAAACGATCATTTGCGGAGTCGAAATTCTTGCAAACAACTAATCTGTAATACACTTAGCTTCTTCCTGCAAATGACATGGGTTTAGTATAAGGTCAGGTTGATATCAAAAAGTTGGTGGGCGGTTATAGTGAACGCGGGATGCAGTCGTCAGGGACGCATTATAACGACGTTTAAAAGCAGAGAATGGGCCGTGAGATCATACAACCGTTTTACAACTCAAAACCCTAATAGCCCATGAAAACGCAAAAAACGCCGAGCTCTAAGGCGCTTAATATAAAGAGGTTAGGAGGATTTCAAAAAAGTGACAATGTTTTTAATATATGTTTACAGTATTTAACTCACGATACAACAAGCATGTGATCAATACAATAATGGACACATTTAGCCTTTTGTTCACAGCCACCTTATTCTCATAACGATCCTTTGCAGGAGATTACCATAAATGCTTGAATTTTCAAGAATTATGTGCTATGATAAAAGTATGATTTGAGGAGTTATATATTTTTGTATCCCACGGTCTGAATAGCTTGCGTGAAGCTTCAAGCTACCAATATAAATCATAGTCAGAAAATGCGTAATTCTTAGTCATCTCACGAAAATCTGTCCATGTCACGCTGCCGTCCCCGTATAATGCGTTACCGCCTGTTGCCTTAGTCCCTTTAACATGGTTTGTCCGATATCTGAAATTGCGAATATTCGTAAAATCCTGTTCATCAGGCGGCAAAGTGACATCCGATGTGCCGACCACGTCGACAACCAAAGGAGTCGTACTCACGGATTTCCCCTTTAGATCTTGTATGAAAATTCGGCGTCCCGCATACCTTGAATCTTCCGGGTAAAAACGTTCGGGCTTGTCATCCATTCTCCATGAACGTCCTGCGGCATCCAGGTTTCCATGACCAAATGAAAACAACCAGAAATAATCACTCACGATATTTCCCCCTGTTGCCTTCTCCCATTCACCCGATGCTAATCCGGACGGTTCAAATAAACTGACATATTCCTGCTCCAATTGACCGCCGCGTTTTGTTTTGATTGAATTGGCAGGACAATAGAGGGTCTCAATCGTATATTCTCTGCGAATACTATTTGCAACATTAAAGGGGAGATTGTTAAGCCAGCCGATTCGGATGTAACCGGCAGAGTGTACATATTCTGAGACGGGTAATTTGCTGTTATTTTCATTTGCATAAACATTCACAACATAACCAACGCTTTTCAGATTTGCAGAGCAAACCAATCGTCGGGTTCTTTCCTTTGCAGCACTTAGTGCAGGCATGATAACCGAAACCAGCAAGGCAATGACAGCAATCACGACCAATAGTTCAATCAGCGTAAAACCTTTTATCTGCTTTTTGTCAAACATTTCGCCCACTTTTAAAACATCTATCTTATCACAAACCGGATTTGGTTATGGTAAAAAACATTCTGTCTGATCAAACATTGTACAATTAAGCCAATATTCTGCCAAATCCGCCAGATTGGCGATACCATAAATATCTTTCCAGCCGGCTGCTAAAATCGCAAGATCGTATAAATCCACCTGACAGTTCTCATCTAAATCACCTTTGGCACACAAGGTAGTTCCGATTGGAGTCAGGGCAATATTGTCGAAATAACAGGTTCCAGAAGGTGAACCGCCATCAACAAAATCTTCCAGGACCACGATCAATTTCATCATATTTACACCATCCGGTGCACTCAGTACCGCCGAAACAGTTTTCCAGACATCATAAGCATCCAGATTGCCAATATAATATCCGACGACCTCTGCTTTAATCAGGCTGGCTCCATTGTACCATTCGACTTGCACGCCCCCATCCCGGTTGATAGCTGCACTATCAGAAAACGAAGCGATCATCGCAGATATCCTATAATCATAGCCGCCCACAACGGAAATATCCTGAGACACACCGGTATCAGTATCACTTATCTTGATAGCCTTCGTATCCTGGGTTCGCCCAGCTTCAGTATGATGCGATCCGCTGGTCCCCCAGGTATTCCAACCGGGAATCGCCACAATGTCAAACTGTCCAGTTGTCCCATTTTCAAAATTGCCATTCACAAGTGAAGCATTGGGTGCATCTGTTGTGACTGAAGCGGGAGGAGAGGACGATGCTGTTTCGTTTTGATTTACACTTAAATCGCGTGCCTTCACGGTATAGGTATACGTTGTTTCAGGAGCAAGGCCTGTGTCCATATACGTTCTTTCCAACTGCCAGCCACTGTCATGACCGCCGCCGGAAGTACACGTAAAGTAGTACTGTACTCCGCTTGGATCCGTCGCTTCCGAGGCTGTCATCCATACTGCTGTTGCTCCAACCGTCTGTGGAGCATCTGAAAAGGTCATTGGATCCGGCGATGGTGCTGTCGTATCAGGGGGCGTCGCGACATCCGTAACGGAAGCATTATCCACAAAGAAAATCCCCGTATTGCTGCTCATTTTCTGAGACCATAACTCCATTCTGCCAGTGATCGAAGTTGAAGGAGCGACCATCGAACCTTCGACAAAATGCCAAACTCCCGTTGCGACATGAACGGTGGGATCAAATTGCGCGACAACTGTATTCGTAGAAATCGCGCCACCGGCACCATCGTACCAACTGACTCGAATCTGCAAATTTCGTCCGGTTACCGCAGCGCCGGGATCATTTAAGACCTCCATAGAAAAGAAGGTTTCTACATCAGGTTCGGCTGCAAATTCCTGATAAATTCCTTTATTGCCCCATCGCCATTTAACTGCCTTATCAGATGGAGTCACCAATGAACTAACAGCAGTCTCTTCCGCCCACGTACCATCTGACAAATGAGCCTTATTATCAACAGCAGTTCCGCCGGTTTGTGTCCAAAAGGACACATCTGCAGAATCAGTCCATGCACTGGCAACCGTTCCAAGCTCAAAGTCGTCATTGATTAACTTGTTGCCGAAAGCAGTTGAACTTATTATTACGCCACAGAATATCAGCACTATCTTAATCGTTCTCATTCGATCAGTCCTCATTATTGGATGCCATTCAGAACGGTACATTCACTCTTTTCAAGGTTTCTATCTGGGATACGGGGCAACAAAATGATCCGCAGGCACTTCGTATTCCTGCCGTAACTGAGCCAGTCTATTCAGCAAATCCTGTTGGATGGCATCATAAGCCGGATCGCCGTAAATACTTGTCAATTCATAAGGATCTGTTTGTAAGTCAAACATTTCATAAGCATCATCCGTATAGTAGTGGACTAATTTGTATCGATCTGTTCGCACTCCATCATGTCTCGGAACATTGTGCCTGCCATGATCATAATAATGGTAATAGATTGAATCACGCCAAGCAGGATTAGGTGTTTCCCCTGTTAATAGAGGCATCAGTGAACGGCCCTGCATTTCCGATGGAATATCCACGCCTGCCATTTCCAAAAATGTCGGGGCATAATCGATATTCTGAACAAATTCAGTAATCTCTGTGCCGGGAGCGATTTTTTCAGGCCAACGCATCACCAGGGGCATTCTGAAAGATTCCTCATACATCCATCGCTTTTCCATCCAGCCGTGTTCGCCCACAAAATAACTTTGGTCCGAAGCGTATACGACAATTGTATCCTCAGCCATATTCTGAGTGTCCAGCCAACTGAGAAGTCTTCCTACATTATCGTCAATTGCTAACACGCAGGCCAGATAGTTCTTCATCTGCCGCTGGTAGTTATATGCTCTACGCTTAGCGTCTGTATTAAATTCCCCGGCTGCATCCCGTTCATAAAAATCAGTATTGATCGCATCAAAACCATCATGCATGGCAGTGATTTGTTCAGGGGTCAAACGAGCAAACCATTCGGTTGCCCATTCCTCCTGCGGTTCAGTCGCTCCCAGAGGCCTGAAAATGTGAGTTGGACTTCCAATATTGATTTTATTAGAAGCTATTTGCATCCAGGCACTCGCGGCATAGCTTAAGCGATTGGAATAATCATCGTACAATGTCGGTGGCTCCGGTATCGTTACATTTTCATACGTCTGAATGTGATTGATCGGGGGATGCCTCGGGACATGTGTCGATTTGAACTGTACAAACATCAAAAACGGGTTGTTGGGATCCCATGCGTTTTCGAGCCAGTTGATCGCTTTATCGGTTACGATATCGGCAGAGTAACCCTCAACGCTGTGCGAGCCGTTGCCCGTATTAAAAGTAGGATTGTAATAGTATCCCTGCCCCCCTGCCCCCGCTAAAACCTCCCACGTCCCGAACTCGTCTTCCAACGGATCCGGAACCAGGTGCCATTTCCCGAACAGCGCTGTCTCGTATCCTCTATGCTCAAGCAATCTTGGAAACCTTGTCTGTCGACTGTTCCATACGACTCCATTTCCTAAGACACCATTCTTGTGAGAATGCTTGCCCGTCATCACTGTGGCTCGACTTGGCTGGCATATTGAATTAGCGCAAAAGCTGTTGCGGAATATTGCCCCCTCATCTGCAAGTCGGTCAATATTGGGGGTTTGGTGGACAGCATTGAGAACACCACCATAGGCGCTAATGGTATTCTGCGCGTGGTCATCGCTGAAAATAAAGAGAATATTTGGTCTTGCCGTTGGATTACTCGTGCTTCTACAGGAACAATTTTCAGCAAACGCTCCTGCCTGCATAAACAGACCTGCGATCATCACCCCGACGATCTGAGTAAGACATATTTGCCTATTCATGATTCACCTTTCTTAAACACAAAAACCGTCTTAATATACAATCCCTCAATCAATAACCATTTTTGGGCAAAGGCACAATGACAACGTTTTTGCCCCCCCCCCAAAGAGGATCGATCATTTCATCTGACCAGGCATCCCAAGCTTGTTGCAAACGATTTGCAATATCAGGATGTTGGTCAATAACATTCGCTGTCTCGCCTATGTCCGTTGACAGTTTATATAATTCAACCGGAAAATCTCCCGTACCGTATCCTAACGTCCCTCCCCAGGGTCTTATAAGTTTCCATGTGTTATCTCTTATCGCCCAGCCATAATTAAATCGCCAATATAAATAACGTTCAGCCGGCATCTCCGGATCAGCTTTGATATAAGGCAACAAATTAATCCCATCCAATTTCCATTCCGGGTCAATCTGACCACCGGCAGCGGTGACGATTGTAGGCAATATATCAAGAGAAATAACCGGAAAATCATACTTCTGGCCGGAAGGAATTTTATTGGGCCATTTGACACAATAAGGGATTCGGATGCCGCCATCATACATGCCCCCTTTTCTGTCACGCAGGGGTAAATTGTATGAATAGTTTGACTTCTCCTGGTCGCCACCATTATCACTCAAGAAAATAATAAGAGTATCGTTTTCCTTTCCAATAGAACTTACCTTGTCCAGAACTTTACCGATATTTGCATCCATATTGTCGAGCATGGCCATCAGTGCCCTGCGACCTTCATCAGTTATGTAGGAGTATTTTTCAAGCAAATCGGGAGGAGCAGTCATTGGACCATGCACAGCATTAAATGCCAAGTAAATAAAGAACGGATCGTTCTTGTTATCTTCAATAAACTGAACGACTTCACGAGCAAAGGCATCAGATATATACTCTGATTCATACGTAACTGAAGTATGCCCCTTCTTCAGTCTTCTAATAGGATTATCTTCGATATAATAACTCGAAGCTCCGTTATCAAAACCAAAGAAAAAATCAAAACCCAGATTCAATGGATTGTTTTCCGGCATTTTACCTGAATGATGCTTGCCCACAAACGCTGTCTTATATCCAAGTTTTTTCATTCTATGACCGAAAGTCGGCTCGGTAATAGCGATTTTAGTTCTACGGGTAGCACGTTTTTGATTTGGATTAAGTTCAAATCCAAATCGCTGTTGATATCGCCCGGTTAAAAGTCCAGCCCTTGAGGGACCGCATACCGGAGCAGAAACGTAACCTGCTGAGAACCAAGCTCCTTCTTCAGCTATTGAATCAATGTTAGGAGTCGGAACATCCGATGTGCCATGATAACCAACATCGGCATAACCTAAATCATCTGCAAAGATCAGAACCACATTAGGCTGAGTGGCTGGTCCTGCGGCCAAGACCACATTAACTGCAAAAACCAATAAAGCTGCAGCAAAACCGAAGATATTCAAAAGGCTTATTCTATAAGTCATATTCATATTCCCATTCTGATTCATAATTCCGTAGAAACCATTTATAATCTCATGCGGTTTAGATACGATTTCTTTCATTCGAAAGACAAGCCATTTAACCAGTTATCAACCATTTCTGATAAATCGACGGTATTATATGTTGTCATCCACTCACTTGCCAATATCTCAAAATCCAGAAGATTTACCTTGCAATCACCATCTAAGTCACCCGGACAAGAAATTCTAATAACGAAAAACTCATCAAAATTCGCAGTACCATCCGGGCTCCCTCCTTCTGGATCGAAAATTCGGAAGACAATTCGAAGCAGATTGGCATCTGCTGGCGCCTTCAGTTCAAAATAGATAGGATACCATATATCATAAAGGTCTGCCGGCACATACATACCAACCGTATTAACTTCTATCCTTCTAGCCATATCACTATCGTTATACCATTCAGCAAAAACAACAGAAAACCTGTCTACCAACATCGTATCAGTAAATGAAGCCAGTTTCGCACCAATTCCATAAAGGTGTCCGGGAATAACAGGGATGTCTTGATATACTTCCGTATCCTGCGACCAGTTTTTCGCTGATTGCGTTCCTAACACCTGACCGGCATTATTATATATCCATCCATCAACCCCAAACGCAGTCCATCCAGGAATCGTCACACTTCCATACTGACCGGCTGAGCCCTCTTCAAAATCGCCGTTTACAAGCTGATTACCAATAGGAGGAGTTATCGCCGAAGCTGGATCAGATTCAGATGTTATATTTTGGTTAGCACTTAGATCACGTGCCTTCACCGTATACGTGTATTCTGTTTCAGGATTAAGGTTTGTGTCTATATATACGGCTTCTGATTGCCAGCCACTATCACGGCCACCACCTGAAATACAGGTAAAATAATATTCCACTCCACTTGGATCAGATGCCTGAACAGCCTCCATCGCAATAGTTCCCTGATCGATAACATGCGGAGTATATTCGAAAATCATCGGATTGGGCGTCGGAGGTGTTGTATCAGGTGGAATTGTCAGGGTATATTCCAGGAAAATATCGTCCCATGAAAACGCAGAAAAAGTGCCGCTTGTGTTATCACGAGCAGTAAAAACAAGCTGCCATGAACCGTCACTGACACCTCCAATACTGGCCACAGACAGCGGTACAAGCGATGCCATTTGATTGTCATAGTCAAATGTTTCGTTGCTGGCAGCCGCTGGATAATTGACTGTATTTGAGCCATCGGAAATATCGACCGTATCGCTGCCAACTGCCCAGACATTCAGCGAAATCCCCGTCATTGATACACTGCTGAGAGTAATACCCGGATCGAGAGTCGCAGAGATTGTAAAGCGAATCCCCTCATCATCAGAAGTGTTGCCAACAACACCGGAATCAGTCCGCTTATCCGGACCGGTCGAGCCGGTATTATTGCCCTGATCACCTCCAATGACATCCGCCCAGACCTGGATCCCATCTGTCCCGTCTGTGTTTTCAACCGTCACGGTGAATGTAACGCCATCGCCGTTGGTAAATGTGCCGCTGGTGGGATTTGCACCATTCACCATACCAGCAGCCTGCCATAAGTCGCATGTAATCGTCGAAGCATTTACGACAGGTACAAAGACAACCGCCACAAGTAAAAAAGCGTTTATATATTTCATCAAAACCCCAAAGCCTATTGAGTTATCTTGATACTTTCAGAAGCTGGATGTCATCAAACGCTACAAATTCGTCAGTTGTAACCGCCGAGGAATTATTTCGTTTGACTCTTATAAAAAGCCGAAGCATATTTTCACTGCTGTCTCGTTTGCTGATTGATTGATAGATCGAAGAGGTCGTATCTGAAAGTTCAAGCGTATCTCCGCTTTCATTTCGCAGGTACGGAGAGATCATATCATCATCCAAATAAATCTGAAGATATGCGAAGGATCCCTGCAAATTCCCCGTCTTTGTTTTAACCTGAGCAATATACCGCGTTCCAACCGGATCCGCACTAATATCGTAATCACGTCGTAAAACAATGGCATTACCGTTATTCATCGAAGGCTCAAGCTGACACAGGGCTGCATAACCGCCTTCCTGTACCCACGTCGGATTACTGGTTATCGTCAGCGAAGAAGTTTGACTGGGCCAAGATTTTGTCCACCCGTTAAAAGTACCCTCTTCAAAGCCGCTGTTTGCAAATGAAATATCTGCGCCCGTGCGAACAACTGAAAGATTGTCAAAGATATACCGATGCAGTGTCGGTGCCCCCAGTTGAACCACACAGGATAAATGCAGGTAATTGGCGCCGGACGGTTTTGCGGTGTTAATCCTGAATTCAACGCGACGACTTGTAGAGTCCATCACATTACTTTCCTCTTCACTGCCGAGGATTCCGTTGTCTGCATTTGCATCCGTATCCCACTGGATTCGCAGGTAGCCATTCCCCGGAGCACCTGAGGTTGCAATAAATCCATCTCCGCGAACGATATATTGAGTCGTCTCAAAATCATCAGAAACATTAATGGTTTGGGTCAGACGCCCTTCTGATGAAACCATTCCTGAATGCGTGCGAATCTCGGCGCTTTTCCCTACGATATGGTCGCTGACATCTGCAACAGTACCGAACTGACTGTCGCCGGATTGAATCCAGCCAAGAAGATCATCTTCAAAATCAGCGTTTTGTATTTCGACAAATTCTCCTTCCGGAAGCACCGTCTTATACTGTGAATAACTGACACCCGGATCAAAAGTAAACGGGCATTCCTGGAATCCATAAGATATCCAGTTGACACCATCGTTACTACCTAACACGCGATGTCGAAGCATTTTGGTGAAATCGAGTCGTACTTGACCGGCATGTGCGACACCCTGTTCTGTTTGAGGCAAATAGGTATCCAAAGCAATCGCTCTGCCCACCGAACCGGGCGAAAGTAACTCACCAAGAGCATAACCACCATACTGGTGATCGGTCGGGCTTAGTGAGTTCATGATCCAACTTGGATCTTCGTTGGAATAACGTGTCAGTGTATTTGCACCGGTATACGCAGCACTGGCCTGCATTTGCTGCCGCGCTCCATCCCGATACGCAAAATAGCCGCCCGCAACAGGGACCGTATTACCGTTCAGGCCAAAACCAAGGACGGTCCCGAAACTCGTTATGGTCCATGGGTGATTTGTAAATTTATCCGCACTGTATCCATCCGGATTGACGCCTGCGGAAAATGCTGTCAGATAATGGGGGGCATTGTCATCCGTCCAAGCCGCAAAAAGGGCATAGAAATTCTTGAACTCTTGCTGCCATTCCGAGTCCTCGCGATAGAATTTCAAGACTGAAGCATCATACATCTCCCAGAAACCGGAAGCATTCGCGCGAATAATCGATTCTCCGCTCAACGTGTTATCGTATGGATGATTCGCACGGTATCGCCAGTAATCCAAATATGAACCGACGCACATTGGGTCGCTCGCAGCAGCCTGCTCACTCCACATGCAGGTTTCCTGATAAGGACGCGCAATGCCGGTTGTTGCGGTCGGGCCTAAATCATCTGCCGCAACTGCCGAAGCACCAAAGTCACGAACGAAATCACGGGAATTGTCAATCCCATAGATAATCTTATTCGCTGCTTCTGCAATTTCAGAATCATCCGGATAGTATGCTTTTGCTCGAATGGCCATACATACAGGCTTCATTGTTGAATAGATACTGGTTGTTGTCGCTCCCCAAGCCAGATTTCCGGTATCAGGATTATACCAGTGATAAAAATGGCCATCGGGAGTCACCACCGGTGCAATACCGTCAGGGTACACCCCGGCATAACGTTTCAGAATCGCCCTGACCATACCCTGAGCTTCCGAATCATTATTAACCTCATCGGCCATTAACAACATTAATACAACCCAGTTCGCAGCATCCGGGCTTGCGGGATGGCTGCGATTTAAACCTGCTGCTTTGTTGGAATTGATGACCCAGCCTTCTGGCTCACCATCCGGCCAACAGAGTGTCTTCGCAAAGAGAACGTACTGATCAAATTCATCCTGCAGCCACGTCTCAAAATCCATTCGCATATCAGTACTGTCCGATATCATCGTGGGCGGCATACCCGCCGACAGGATACGTCCACAAGCGGTCATCGCAATGTCGTTTACGGAATCTGTGGTGTGATGATAAGCAATTGAAGTAACCGGGCCGCCGGTTCTTAAAGAAGCCGTTGAGATAAAATGCAAACTCCGGTAGTCGCCGTTGTTTTGCAAAACATATAAGCCGCCCTGACTGACACCGCCATATGTCCGACCATAACCGATATCGCTGATATTCGTCAGTGAAGCTATCTCCGTTAATACGGAAGGAGACACTGTTGGCTCAAGACGGTATAACCGGGTCGGCGAAGCAATATATAACTTCTGATCATAGGTATCAGTTGTAATACCTACTACCTCAGCCCCCAGGTCATCGCCGGAAAAGCTGACAGTATCCTGCAAGACGCCGCTCATATCATTCATCTCAGCCCGGTAGCGTAAAATGTCCCCGCCGGATGTTCCAACAAACAATTCACCTTTATGATGTGCTAATCCCAAAGCACTGTTATCAGCCGACGATGCCAATGTTAAGGCGTCTTTAAACATCCGCAAGATACCAGTACCGGTATTGAACGCAAGTACAGCATCATTTGATTGCCCACAAACGGAGATAAACAATTGACGACCGGATGCTGAAAATGCCAGCGCACAGGGGCCGTAAGTGTTCCCCGAAATATCCGATGAGCCCATTTCAGCCTGTATCTGGGCGGAAGTAACGGTATAGAGCAGATCATGGCGAATATCCCGAATTTCAACTGTATCTGTTGTTCGGTCAGAGATCGCATAAAGGCCCGAATAGCAGGCTGCTGCCGTACAATCTGCAGTCGAGCCGGCATAAGGCCATACAGAAGTGTTCACATTCGGATTGGTGGATAAAACAGTAATATCCACCCTTGCGTCATTTTCGCTTTGTGTTCCATTACTGGCTCTATAGGTAAAATGGTCTTCGCCTGAATAACCGGTGTCAGGATCATAAGTGAATGAACCATCCGGGTTGAGACTTAAATCACCGTGAACAACGTCAGTCACTAAGATCGCAGATAAAGTACCCTCACCAGGATTGGTGTCATTGATTAAAACACCCGGAGCATCGATCGTCAATTGCGTATCCTGCTCGACGGTGTAACCATCATTATTGGCAACAGGTGGGATATTTGCCTCACCAATCAGGCTGATATTGTCAACCATTGCTGATCTCGGATTAGTTGCTGCTGATTGGTCTCCAGTTGTCCAGGAAATTTGAACGCGAACTTTAACAGCATTTGAAGGAGAGGTCGATACAATGCTCTGATGATACCACTTCCCATCATTGGCAACTAGAGTATCGATATCAAGTACATTACGTGAAATTTCAAAATCGCCACCATCATGCCAGATCATCTCCATATTGATATTGCCGGAATGGGTAAAATTCGTCTCAATTCTAAATCCGGCATCAAAGATATATTTTTGATCCGGAGCTACAACTATATCCTGATAGAATCCGCTATTAACATTGTTATTCCAACCCTTAAGCCATACTCCCTGTGAACTTTCTTCTGAGGACCAACCAGCTTGGTGGATACTTTGTGAGCCCCCCAACTCTGTCCAACCGCCTTCAGTGAGAGTTCCTCCGCCAACCGGAATCTCAAAATCGCCATTATTCAAAAGATTTGAGGATGCCTGCCATTGCCACCATGAGGAAAAGATTGAAAAGTCTGCAAAATCAACTCGACCAATGCCGTCTATGTTTTCCGAGATTACGTCCTCGGATAACCACTTCTCTGCAAAAGCAATTAAATCTTCAGTTCCGACCTTGCTACTGTTATCAAAGTCTGCTGGAGAACTGATACCGAATGCTGAACCGGCTATTATCAGAACTAAAGCAAATACATTAATAGACATTTTATTCACCACAAACGCCCCCTGACGATCTGAACGATAGGAGATTAACTATCATGCTATTTTACCATATTTCTCATCAAAATTCGAAAAAAAACGCCTTTTGTATCATTTGTTGGCCCAGTTACACTGTATTTCCGCACATCAACACACTCGCTCATCGATTCCAATCAGATGACAGATCCGAAAAATCATTCATATCATAGGAAATCAGCCATTTTTCAGCTAGGTAGTCATAATCCAGAATGTTCACATAGCAGTCCTGATTTAAGTCACCTTTATAAACCACTGAACATCCAGCAGGCACCACACAAATTCCATCAAAATGCCCCACTCCGCTTGATGAACCGGACTTATCTTCAATTTCAAGACTGACTCTGCATGTAACAGCATTTTCTGGCGCCGCCAATGTCCTTTTAACGTATTTCCATTCGTCGTAAGCGTCCACTCCGCCAACATATTCGCCGACTAGTTCTTTTTTGATTAACACACTACCGACATCATACCACTCGGCACTGAGCATCGCACGTCTGTTCGTCATCGCCTCACGAGTAAATGATGCAAGGTAACCACTGAAAACATAGTTTCGCCTGCCTTCGACAGAGATAGCCTGATACGCCCCGCTGCTGGGATGCCATATCTTTAATGCCTTCCCTCCGATCAGTTCTCCAGCATTGGCGTGAAGCCAACCGCCACTTCCCCATTGCGTCCAACCGGGAATATCAACCGTATTAAAAGAACCGCTTGAACCATCCTCGAAACAGGGGTTTTCCAGCATGTTATTATATGGATCATTGATAAAGCCGATTGCATCCAATGCCGACTGGATCTCCGGATTGCTCATAAACAGATCCCAACACAAGCCCGTGCGATAGTTCTCAATCATCGGAACAATCGTTCCCTGGTCAATGGCCAACCATGTGTTGGAATACCAGCTTTGCGTCAGATTAAAAGCATCAATAAAACCATGGGTTCCCCAAATATTATCGCCGTGGTCATAATAAAAATGTCTCATTGCGGTCAGAGACTCCTCCGGTGTATAGGGTATCGCACTGATTGCAGCCGTTGGTGTGATATTACCGCAATCGTTGGTGGGACTCCACCCATTATAACCCGGATTGCCGTCGCATTTGACACCTGTACTTGCCGTCAATCCCCAGCAGTCGGGGCCATATCCGGTATATCCGTTTGGGTTATCAATGCAATAGGCCCGGTTAATCAGTGAAGTGTTACGGTTATTTCGATAATAATTACAGAATCCATCGGACGCATAACGCGGATCAAACCCCAGAAACGAATAATGACTCCAAAAGAGTGGACCGCCTTTATCCGGACCAACCCACTGGCGGTACTCATAAAATGTCCCTTCGTTTGTAAAAGAACTCCTGGAGGCCCAACCGTTAAAGTAACATGAAGACGGAACAGGATGGGTCGGAGACGCCGCAGCAAGGATATATACAATCATTGCTTCATAATAGCCTTTGAGTGCAAAATTCATCTGCCAGCCGTGATTGGGAGACCAGTGCCAATACAGCACCTCACTGTCTTCGTAGCCGGGATCAGACCGGCGAAGGTGCCAATCCCATTCAACAGATTCCCACATACTCGTGGCCCGCTCGCGAATTTCCGTCTCCACGGCATCCGGCGCGTCAAAATACTGACGCGCCGTGAGAATCCCCTGAACTAAAAAGGCCGTCTCCACCAAGTCACCACCATCATCATAGGTGCTGAATGGAATGGTTGCACCGGTTTGCCCGTTAAACCAGTGAGGCCAGACCCCGTGGTAGCGGTCCACATTGTCTTCCAGAAATCTAAACATTTTCAAGATATGATCAGCCACTTTAGACCGGCTAACAAATCCCCGTTCTGCTCCAACAACAATAGTCATAATCCCCATGCCGGTCCCACCGGAGGTACAGAGGTCACGCCCATGCTGATAGCCCTCTCGAGATAAACCACTGGTCGGATGTGCAAAGTCCCAGAAGTAACTGAATGTGCCCTCTTGAACAAATGTCATCAATTCGTCATCAGTCATTTGTCCCATAACTGAAGACAATCCCACAAAGAGCACAAAGATCAATAGGATATTATTGCGATATTTCCCCATAATTTTCCTATTATAATAAAGGCGGACATTCATCTGAATGCCCGCCCGCTTTTGCTTTTCAATTCACTACATAAAAGCTCTAACAAGCAAATCCCTTACGGAAGCGGAATTACAACCGAACAACTCGGATCGGTCTGATCCGAACACAGCAGCCAATCCGCAGCAATTAATGCGAAATCCTTAAGGTCAGTAGAGCAATCTTCGTTCAGATCTGTTGCCAAATATTGCTGACGGCAGCTATTGGTTCCACCATCCGCAACAAACTGATCCCAGACCATAGAATCCGTTAAGGCAATATCATGCAGTCGTACCTGATCGATTCGCATAATACCACGATCGCCGATTTGGAGATAACCACCGCCTAAGGGCAATGAATTCAGATAGGAGGAATTTTCAACGATGCCTTCCAGGAAGCCATCAACATACAATCGAACAGCAAGTCCGTCAAACGTGCCGACCAACTGATGCCAATTGCCATCGGTCAGAGTGATCTGAATTTCGTCAGTGTCTCTGGCAGTAACTTCTCCGCGAGGATCAGTATCTGTACCTCTTCCAACTCTAAACATTGAAACACTGGTGGGATCGGCACCATTTCGCTGCAATGCCCACCCATCATCCTTGGTGACAATTTGCTGCCAACTGGTCGTCCACTCTTCCGCTTTAACCCAAGCTGAAACGGTAAACTGATTAGTGATGGTAAAGTCAGCCCATTTAGCGACGACTTCGTCTGGAGCACCCGGCTCAGCCGCCCAGTTGGGGTCAGCAACACCACTGTCAAGCACTTCGACATAGTCATCCAAAGTACTGCATAAAAGCGAACCACTGCCAACCTTTGCATCAACGGTATCGACCAAAGCACCACCTACGAGAGTACCGTCGTGCCCGCCAATGGAATCAGCAGCATCGCTCTCAAATTCATACAAGGCTGTTAAGCCATCATAGCCATTAGGAATAACATTCACATAAATTACGTCATTGGCATCAGCGCTTCCATCGTCAGCCGAAACCATCAATTCATAAGTTGTCGGAACTGCTACTGTCGCAAAATTGACGGTTACGTTCGGATCTGCCAATGTCGATGTCGGAGGATCAAATGTAACACCTGCAGATGGCGTACTTATCCATGTCGCAGTCGTACCGGCTTTTCCGGATGCAGACGCTTCGACAAACAGACTTGCAGTACCACCGCCGTCCTGCCAGAGATTCTGTGATAGCGGTTGATTGTCGATTGAGGCTGAGGGAGGATTGAACGTATCGAATGTCCAAACAGTACCAGAAGAAAAGCCCCCGATAGTAACATCGTTCACATCTACATACCAGTAATAATCATGATCCATCTCCGTTGTAACTACTTGTGTCAAATCAACCGAAGGGCCGGTACCTGAGCCGCTGCCAATTTTTGTAAAATTCAGCACATTCGGATCGTCAATACTCCAATATACATCATAATCGAAGCTGTCTCCTGTCGGAACCTCGACACCCCACATAACCTCGGTCGGCAATACACCTAACAGTGCCTCACCATCCTGGGGTTGAGGATCATAAGCACGAACCCGCGGGCCATCCACGACTGCATTATCATAATAGGTGTAACCGCCGTTTCCATCACCTTTATCATTGGTAGAAAGAACAATAAATCGAACAGACGTTGCTGTTGCGGGAGCTACCATATCCCCGGAAATAGTAACCCAGGTATCCAGGGGATTGTCAGCCGGATAATAATGTGCAACTTCTATCGCTGCATCTCCACCGCCTTCCGGAGGTAGCCATGTGTCTTCAGCGTCGTGCCATACAACACGAATTTCCAGATCAACTTTCGAAGGATGAGTCGTTGCATGGTAGCAGTCAAGGCTAAAGGTGTATGTTTGCCCAACAACAATCCCATCGACAATCTGCCCAAGACCAGTGTTTGCCCAACGATTCTTCATGGCCTGGTCATCAGGATTAAGTTCCGGGTGATTAGGATGAACCGAATAAGAAAAGTCATTGTTGCCGCCACCGTCAGTAACCCAGGTATTCGTTACATCTCCACCCCAAGCAAATCTGAACCACCCAGTAGATTCATCAAAAGTCGCAGGCTTCCAGTAACCGGTCACCACCATATCCTCGAAACCGGGGTCTGATAATATATTAGCTGCCTGTGCAGATGGAACCACAATACAACCAAGTGCCAACAACAGAATCATTACCATCATTTTATTCATTGTTCTTCTCCTAAAAAAATTGCGCGATAGATATTTTTTTAGTCCCGTCTTTCGCGAAAACGTTTTTACATCTGGTGCCCAAAATTCGCTTACACTCATATCGGCTATTTCAAAAGCTCTATTAACTCACCAAAAACTTTTTATTCGAGACAGCTATTGGTATATACTCTCACCGTCTATTTTTTGTTCCTGCGACGAAACAGAGAAATGGCGCCTAATCCTAACATCGCCAATGTTGCAGGCTCGGGAACAATCTGACCATCTACGACTGCATCATCAAAATAAGTGAATCCTCCATTTCCATCGCCAGCAGAATTGTCCGCCAATAGGATATAGCGAACAGCGACAGCGCCTGTCGGAGCCGTCATACTGCCACCAATTGTGGTCCACACATCCAACGACTCAACTGAGGGACGATACTCAGCGATTGTCCAAGTATTGCCTCCGGTAGGATTGGCAATCCAAGCACCAGTGGCGTCTTCCCACGCAACTCTAAGGCTCAAATCAACCTTTGATGGATTCTGGCTCGAATGATAGCCATCAACACTGAAGTCATAGTCCGTGCCGGCAACGATTCCTTCAACGACCTGCTGAACGCCTGTACTGGCCCACCGTACTTTCATGGCTTGATCACTCGGATTTATTTCAAGGCCGCCCGGATAGACCGCGTAATCGAAGTCATTATTCCCTCCCCCATCGGTCACCCAGGCATTTGTCACATTTCCGCCCCAGGTAAACCTGTTCCAGTCGGCTGAGGTAAACGTAGATGGCTGCCAGTAACCAGTCAGTGCCACATCCTCAAAACCAGGATCTACCAATAGATTGGCATTTAAACTTGAACATACCATAAGACACACTAAAACCAAAACATACTTTTTCATCTTTCCATCCTCTCAAAATTATGCTCACTTAATTCGTAAACACCTCACTACCAAAATAATTTGTAATCATCAAAAGCGTGATTTAAAGTCATCTCTGAATAATCTGTCCATCGCACGCTGCCATCGCCATATGTCGCATTTCCACCTCTAGCTTTAGTTCCTTTGACATGGTTACTGCTGAACCGAAAATCCCGAATATCTGTAAAATCAGCAGGCTCTTCACCCCTGCTTGGGTTATAGCCCACTACATCAGCTGCCAATGTAGTCGTACTCAAAGACTTCCCGTTTAAGTTATCCAAAAACATGGGGCTCCCGGAATACCGAGACGTATCCGGATAGACATACTCCGGCTTCTTTCGCCAATCGGAATCGAAAGTAAGAAGCCAGAAATAATCAGAAACAACATTGCCGTTTACATTGGCCGCTGTCGCCTCTTCCCACGAAGTGGGTCCATTCAGGAAACCCAAAGCATATTGATCCAAATCGTCTCGTTTCTTGGAAATGGGATTAGCTGGACAAAACAATGTATCAATCGCAAACTGCTGACGGACATCTTTAGCAACATTAAACGGCACATTATTAAACCATCCGATTTTGACCCAGCCTGCCGGAGCCCGCCATTGCGATGATGGCAGCTTATTGTCATTCTCTACTGAATATGCAGTTAGAATATATGCAACATTTTTCATGTTAGCCTGGCATTGCAGTTGTCGAGCCTTTTCTTTTGCAAGGCCTAGGGCCGGCGTGATAACAGATAGGAGCAAGGCAATAATAGCAATAACAACCAAAAGTTCAATTAATGTGAAGCCTTTGTAATTCTTTTCTTTCAACATCGCTCTACCCTTTTCAACTGGAAGGAATAAAACAGAATGGAAACGTTTTCATTGCTCTTCAGTATAGCGTTCCTGGCCATTCCTGTCAATTTTTTTTTTGATAAAAAACTGTTTGCCGTCAGCAAAAACCACAAAACAAATACGTAAACACAATATATATATTAACTTACGAATAAGCACACAAAGCAAAAAACTTCTAATAAGTTAAATTTTCCAGAAATTATTTCTGAGCTTATAGCTGTGTTTAGATAGATTTTTTCCTTGACAAAAACACCATAAAATGTAAGTATACATGGAAACGTTTTCGCCTTTTTGAATTTATGAGGATTAAAAATCAAACTCAGACGATGTCTCGGCAAGATAATAAAACAGCAACATTTAAAAAGGAAATCATGAACACCAGACGCCATTTTTTGAGATCTTTAGGAGTTGGGTTGACACTGCTGACATTTCCGGCAAGTCTGCGATCCGAAAAATCAAAGCAAGCAAAACCCAATATCCTCCTTTTTACTGCTGACGACCTCCATTGTAACTCACTGGAATGCTTTGGCGGAAAGGTTCAGGGATTGACTCCCAATTTGAATCACTTTGCCTCTGAAGGCATGCGATTCAAGCGAGCACATGTGACCGTTGCTATCTGTGCTCCAAGCCGAGGGGTACTGGCAAGCGGACTCTATGGACACAATAGCGGCATGATGGGTTTTATGAAAACAGAAAAAAATATCCCTACTGTCATGGAAGCTACCCGCAAGACCGGGTACCTAACAGGTATTCTCGGAAAAGTCAGTCACTCGACCCCTAAGGAAGATTATCAATGGGATTTTGAACATGACTATAGAGAACTGGGTGCCGGACGAAATCCCGAAAAATACTACAACTACTGCAAGGAATTTTTTGAAACATGTCGGCAAGCGAATAAACCGTTCTATTTCATGGTTAATTCACATGATCCGCACCGCCCGTTCCATATCCCCGGAAAACCATTAAAGGGCGCCTCCGAGCCCACCCGTACTTATAGTCCAGAAGACATCACCGTCCCTGTTTTTCTGCCGGATTTGCCTGATGTCAGAAAGGAACTGAGCTATTACTATAATTCCGTTCGCCGTTGCGATGACACGTTTGGTAAGACCATGCAGGCACTGAAAGAATCCAGTTTTGCAGATAATACACTCGTCATGTTCCTGTCAGATAACGGGCTTGCGGTTCCTTTCGCCAAAGCCAATGTTTATTTGAACAGCACACTAACACCTTGGATCGTTCGCTGGCCTAAGATCGTCAAGCCCGACTCGATAGATACCGAGAACTTTATTTCCGGAATTGACTTTTTCCCCACTGTTTTAGAAGCCATCGGCCAACCCAATCCAGGCGGCCTTGATGGAACGTCGTTCATCCCTCTCTTAAAAGGCCAAAAACAACAGGGAAGGGATAAAGTGTTCACTCAAATTGATTGGAAAATCGGCGGACGGGCTACTCCCATGCGATGTATTCAAACAGCCCAGTTCGGTTATATCTATAATGCTTGGAGCAATGGTGAATTCGCCTATCGAAATAATAACGAGGGCATGACGATGAACGCTATGAATGAAGCCGCAAAAACGGACTCTGACGTCGCCGAACGCATAAATATGTATCGTTATCGAGTACCTGAAGAACTCTATGAACTCGAAAAAGACCCAGGTTGTCTTCACAATCTAATAGATAATCCGAGTAATAACAATGTTCTCAATGAGATGCGTAAAGAACTTCAGGGATGGATGGAGAAAACAAATGACCCCCTTCTGGAAGCATACTTGAAACGTGAATCAACTGATGAATTCGAGGCGGCTTATAATAAAGCCTTCGCAACGAAACCCGGCAAAAAAAGAGCCAAGAAGAAAAAAACAAGTAAAACTCAACCGTTATTTCAAGGAAATATAAAATGACAACTGAAAATTCTGATGTCAGAATGGAACGCAGGCAATTTTTAAAAGCCTGCTCTGTTACCATGGGATGTTTGCTTGCAACGCATTCTTTGAAAGCCATGAGTAATCCAGTGCCAACTTCATTACGAAGGCCCAATATCCTGTTCATCTTCAGCGACGACCATTCGCATAATTCCATCAGTGCGTATGAGAGTAAGATTAACAAAACGCCCAATATTGATCAAATCGCAAATGAAGGCGCAGTTTTCACAAACAGTTTCTGTACAAACTCTATTTGCCAACCAAGTCGAGCAACAATTCTAACCGGAAAACACAGCCATCTTAACGGTGTTACTTATAATGGCTCACGCTGGAACAGTCAGCAATTGGTTTTCCCTCGGTTGATGCAGAAAGAAGGCTATAAAACAGCGTTGATTGGAAAATGGCACATGAAGCCCGATCCTTCAACTGAATTCGGATACTGGAAAGTACTCAGCGGCAGCGGCGGTCAAGGCAGATACTACAATCCTCAATTTAATTCTGCAAAAGGACTGGAAACGATCACGGGATATTCAACTGATGTCATCACTGATCAGGCCATTGACTGGCTGGATAATAACCGGACGGAACAGGAACCGTTTATGCTGATGGTGCAGTTTAAATCACCGCATGTTCCCAGACGTCCAGCCGTGCGACATTTAGAACTCTTTAAGGACGTTGAAATCCCGGAACCCGAAACACTCTTCGATGATTATAAAACACGTCA
Organism: Sedimentisphaerales bacterium; assembly: GCA_028282905.1. Classification (GTDB taxonomy): domain Bacteria; phylum Planctomycetota; class Phycisphaerae; order Sedimentisphaerales; family Anaerohalosphaeraceae; genus 4572-13. Next base: position 24,092 of record JANQGW010000076.1, read on the forward strand.
TCCTTATGCAGAAAAAGCCTGGATGCAGATTTCCGGCCTGAATGAAGAAGTGACGAACATTTTTCCACCAAAGAATTCAGACATCCCTCTCAACAATAAACAAAAGGAGTTTCTGTCTCGTCTCAGCAAAGAAGACAGAGAAAAGTTCCATCAGGCATACGATTCAGAAAATCAAAAATATTATGAAATGAAGAAAAATGGGGCTCTGGATGATAAAAAAGTACGGACAAAATACTTTTACCAGCGATTCATCAAAGATTACCTGAGATGCGTAACTGCAATTGATGAAAATGTCGGAAGGTTACTGGATTATCTCGATCAAAACAATTTATCAGATAATACTGTTGTTGTTTACAGTTCGGATCAGAGCTATTACATCGGCGAACATGGATGGGCGGAAAAACGCTGGATGTATGAAGAATCCTTATCAATGCCATTTGTTATTCGATGGCCCAAAAAGATTCAATCTGGTCAAAGAATTCACAAACTCATTCAGAATATGGATTACGCGCCGACATTTTTAGAAATGGCCAATATAAAAGTACCTCAGGAAATACAAGGCAGTTCACTATTACCGCTTTTGTCCGGCGATCCTAAAAATGTTAAATGGCGAAAGGCAATCTATTATCACTACTACCACCATGGGGCACATAACGTTCCTCGTCACGACGGTGTTCGCACTCAGCGATTTAAGCTCATACATTTTTACACGGATAATGTGTATGAGCTGTATAATCTGAAGGAAGACCCATATGAATTAAATAATATCTACGAAGCACCGGACTCACAAAAGACAAAACAGAGAATGCTGGAATTATTAAATCAACTGCGAGAGGAATATAAAGTACCGGAAAGTGTATTTAAGCCACCTTATGTATTCCCACGCTAAGCGGATTTATGATCAGTTATAATTTTCCTTCAATAAGGAGTATTTTCCAATGAAGAACTGCTTAATCGTAACATTACTGTTACTTGCAATGGAAGTTTCGCTATACGCTGAAGATATAAGTTCAAAAATGACCGTTCTCAAACTAAACAAGCATCAACACAGTACCAAAAAGCACATTAACCAAAAGAACTTACCAAATGTTATCATGATTCTGGCAGATGATATTGGATACGGTGACATTGGTGTTTACGGCGGAAAGATACCGACCCCCAATATCGATCGACTGGCTCGCAGTGGAATGCGTTTTATGGATGCCCATTCGCCGGCAGCCCTCTGTGCACCCTCACGTTTCAGTATGCTGACCGGCAGTTATCCATATCGTTCGCACAGTGACGGAGGAGCGTGGAACACCAACACGCCTTCGATTTTCAGCGATCCAAAAGGTCATACAAAGGCAGGACGCCATATCACGGTCGCCCAGATCATGCAGCAAGCTGGATATCGTACTGCTTTTTTCGGCAAATCCCATCTCGGCGGTGATGTTCGTGAACTTAGCGGTAGTTTGATCCGCAACGAGAAAAATATCTATAAGATGGACCTCAGCAAGGGAGTTCATAATTCCATCAATGAGTATGGATTCGATTATTCCTATTCATTACCCAGTGGAATCCAGCATGAACCGTTTGCATTCTTTGAAAACGGGAATTTTGCGCCATTTGATCCTGCCAAACCTGCCGATAACAGCAGCGGTCGAATGTGGCTGAATGGCCGATACGCGGTTGGTGACAATGGAATATCGGAAATTGTCGAGCATGCAGAAAGACCCGGTATTGGAGACGTTGATTACGATTCAAGTCAAGTCGGTATTATGCTGACAGATATAGCTGTTGAGTTCATTGATAAGCATATAGCCAGCAATAAAGCTAATTCTGAGAGTCGTCCGTTCATGCTGTATTTTGCATCGCAGGCGATTCACGTCCCCCATACTCCGCCGAAGGACTTTGACGGTGACCCCAGCCAAATGAATGAACAGGTTATTGGTGTCACAGGCGGTGCAACCGGCGATTTTATTTATGAACTTGACCTGCAAGTAGGCAAGCTACTCAAAAAACTTGATGATGAGAAGCTAACTGACAATACGATTGTTTTCTTCACCAGCGACAATGGTGCCTTATGGCCGAATATATGTGATTACGGCCAGACCGATCAGGATAACAACGGACCACTGAGAGACTACAAGGCTTCTATTTACGAAGGTGGCCATCGTGTTCCATTCATCGTCAAATGGCCTGGACATGTAAAGAAGAATTCGGTTTCGGACGAGCCAATTGTTGCACACGATTGGGTCGCCACAATGTATGAGTTGACCAACCAAAATATTGAAAATGATCAGGCTTTGGATTGCATATCGCTGCTGCCGTTGATAACCGGAAAGCGAGAAAGCTCAGAGCCGCTGCATCCTTTCATTCTCTACCAAGCCGGCTATTCAAAGGACGGAGCAATTCGTGAAGGCAACTGGGTGTTAATGGTTGACCGTCATAACAAAGCAACAGAACTTTATGATCTCGGTACTGATTTAGAACAGAACAACAACCTGATCCATCTACCGCAGCACAAAAAGCTTGTTAAACAATTACATGCTAAATTCCTAAAATACAATGACCACAACACAGATACCCGAGACCCACGAACGACAGAACCCTTTCGTGTTGCAGGAAACTGACTTGGAAAGATAGAGGATTCACAGGTTAAAAATAAAGTGAGTCCTTTTTTCTTGCACGAAATATCATACGATCATCTTGATGCTATCTGACCGGTCTTTCACATAGCTTCTTGTCAGTTCTGAACGGATGAGCAGGAAGTGCCTGTGAATTGTACAGATTGCATAAAGGAAATGCTGCAAGACCATAGCGAACGTCAACGATTTCATCTACCTTGCTGGAAGTGATTTTTATAGTATTCGAGCTTGTTATGCTTGCATCGGCTGGATGGAAGATTCCATCAGAACCGAAAACTTCAAAGCCGGACAATTTATTTGCAGGTATTATGAAAAGATTTTCGTCTTCTTCTGTAGATTTGGCAGAACGTGGCAGAACTACTTTTCTCGATTCAAGTCCTTTTGCCACCGACTTATATGTAAGGATAGCCGAGGAGCCTTTTTTTTGTATATTATGAAGGATTGGACCGTCAGCAATGATATCCTTTTTCTCTAATGCAATAGCGTGCAATGCGAGACGTTGGCCTATGGGATATTTAACCCTGGGGTGCACATCCTGATAATGCCCGCAATCCAACGCGACAGCCATCGCAGTATTGGGAATCTCTAGACCAAGCTCCTGAGCCTAAGGTACATAAGGCCAGGTCTTCGATCTGTCCTGGGCCCACTTGGTCTTGCCGAGATACCCTGGTAATTGAACAAAAAAGAACGGAAAGTCGCCCTGCCCCCAAACCTTACGCCATCCAGTGATTGCATCAGGAAAAAGGGTTCTATACATTGTAGGATCATTCTGATTCCTTTCGGCCTGATACCAGATCATTCCTTTTATTGGAAACTTCGTCAAAGGATGCACCATACCATTGTATAGATATGAAGGATTTCTCATTTTATACGTTTCGACTACTTTCGAAGACTTGGCATTATTTTCTGCCCATGTTAACTCACGTTTGAAGTAGGCTATCATCTGATCGTAATCATCATGGTTCTTGACGACTTCTTCGGGAACCCAGCACTGTATTGATGTGCCGCCTAAGGCAACTAAGATCAAACCAATAGGAACGTCTAATTGTCTATTGACATCCAGACCGAAGTAATAAGAAACGGCAGAGAATTGCATTACATACTTCTCAGTTGCGTACTGCCATGAGTTCTCGTAAAACGGATCGATAACCAGTTTTTGTTGAGGAGCTGGCGAACCTACGGGAGTCGTCATTACCCCAACAAGTTAACAATTAATCCAAAGGAACCTTATATTTGCCGCAAACTTCCTGCCAACCCCATTGCGGCGGAATCATCTCAGAACTCCATCTGTTCCATTCTTTTTGAAGACGCCCGGCTATATCGGGGCGTTTCTTTATGAGATCGTTTTTTTCTCCAATATCCGAGGAAATATGATACAACTCCGGTTTTCTATTATGATCCCAATTCCGACCACCCCATGATTTGACCAATTTCCACTCTCCATCATTTATGGCCCAACCATGTATCAGCCGCCAATATAGATAACGCTGCGGGGGTTGTTTTGCCTCCCCAAGCATATAGGGCATCAAATCAATACCATCAAGTTTCCATGATTTGCTTATCTGTCCACCGGCCGCAGATATGCTTGTCGGTAATATATCAAGTGTTGAAATCTGGAAGTCATACTTTTGCCCTGGTTTGATGGCTGCTTTCCACTGAACACAGAATGGAACACGGATACCCCCTTCATAGAAGCTTCCCTTGATGTCTCTCAGCGGCCCATTGAGCGAATAATTCGATTTTTCCGCAGCCCCTCCATTGTCACTTGTGAAAATGACCAGGGTGTTATCTTCGATACCGCAAGAGCGAAGTTTTTTAAGAACTTTGCCGACATTTCTATCTATGGAAGTCAGCATTGCAGCAAAGGTTCTACGCCCGGGATCGGCAATGTCGCTGAACTCATTTTCAATTTCTTCAGGTGCTTGCATAGGAGCATGCACTGCATTGAATGGAAGATAAAGATAAAACGGTTCCTTCATATTCTTGTCAATAAACGACACGCTTTCTCTGCCGAAAGCATCAGTGAGATATTCGTTTTCCTTTTCGACGGGTACACGTCCTTTCATGAGCATTTTCTTTTTATTTTTGCCAATGAAATAATTGGATGCACCATTATCGAAACCAAAGAAGAAGTCAAAGCCCTGATTTAGAGGGTTGCCCTCGGAGTCCTTACCTGCATGGTTCTTACCGATGAAAGCAGTTCGATAGCCAAGAGCTTTCATTCGATACCCAATTGTTTTTTCTGTATCTGGAATACCGATCTTTGTGTCGGGTGACTGGCGGAAAGGACCAGGGTTATCCTCGAAACCGAAACGCTGCTGGTAACGGCCGGTAAGCAAGCCTGCCCTTGAAGGACCGCAAACAGGTGCTGTAACGTATGCAGCTGAGAACTGAACACCGTTATTCGCTATCGAGTCAATATGGGGAGTTGGGACATCCTTACAGCCGTGATAACCGACGTCACCATACCCCAGATCATCAACATAAAACAATACTATATTAGGACGCCGCTTTAAAGGTTTGGCAAATAGATTGATACTTGCAAGCGACACCAAAGCAATCGAAGCAGATTTCAAAAAGTCACGTCTTTTCATGTTTTATTATCATTCCACATTAATTTTCATTTTATATTTATCGCCGCATATTTCTTTTGGCCCCCATTGGGGTTCCATCAAGCTATCGCTCCACTTTTGCCAGACTTTTTTGAGTCGGGCAGCAACATTGGGATACTTAGATATCAGGTTTTTCTTTTCACCGATATCATTTTGTATATGATACAATTCAGGTTTACCGCCCTTGCGTGCCTTTACAAGCTTCCATTCGTTGTCCCTGATGGCCCAACTATGTATAAGACGCCAGTATAGGTAACGCAGTTCAGGTTCATTACTGCCGCCCGAAAGGTATGGCAACAGGTTGATTCCATCCAGTTGCCAATCACCTTTTATCTTTGAACCGGAACTTGCAATGGCAGTCGGCATAATATCGAGTGTGCTAATTGGGAATTCGTATTTTTTACCGGCAGCGATCTTGCTTTTCCATTGCATGCAGAAAGGAACACGGACACCACCATCATACATCGTACCTTTAAGGTCACGGCATGGATGGTTCAGTGAAAAGTTTGATTTGTGTGATGCTCCGCCGTTATCACTGGTAAATATGATCAATGTATTTTCTTCGAGATCATACTCGCGAAGCCTTTTCAGCACTTTGCCAATATTGTTGTCAACAGCATACATCATAGCAGCTAACACCCTGCGTCCCTCATCCTTGATATATGAAAACTTTTCCATCAATTCATCTGGAGCCTGCATTGGGCCATGTGGAGCATTGAACGGCAGGTAGATAAAAAACGATCTGCTCTTGTTTACATCAATAAAAGATAAGGCTTCTCGTCCAAAAGCATCGGTATAATATTGATCTTCTTGCCTAGCTGTTTCAAGGTTACGCTTTAACCTTTCGGCAGTACGCTGTTTGTATTCATGGAAAAAGTACTCGCTGGCACCATTATCAAAGCCGAAGAAAAGATCGAATCCTCTGTTATAGGGGTTGTGTTCTGGTTGCTGGCCTGAATGAACCTTGCCGATAAACGCAGTTTTGTAACCGATCTCTCTCATGCGTTCACCGATGGTTTTTTCTTCGAGGGGAATACCTGCTCTGGTATCAGCAGTCCTTAAATATGCCCACGGCGATGGATTGGTCTCAAATCCGAAACGCTGCTGATAACGACCGGTGAGAAGTCCCGCCCGAGACGGGCCGCAAATCGGTGCCGTAACATACGCAGCAGAAAACTGAGCACCGTTTTCTGCGATCGAATCAATATTTGGAGTTGGGATATCTTTACAACCATGGTAGCCAACATCGGCATAACCAAGATCATCAACGTAAAACACAATGACATTCGGCATCTTGCCGCCGTTTTGTACAACAGCTTTCTCTTCAAGACAACCGGCAAGACATACAGCTGTGCCTGCGGCAACCGCTTTTAGGAACTTGCGTCTATCCATTTTCATACCTCGTGAAATATATTCATCGTTTACATATAGCAGGCCAAGTCCCTTGCAATTGCTCTGAATTGGCATTAATCACGTTTACGGTTATGCGGACCACCCCAGAATGCATTGTCGGGCAGTTTACTATCCCAGGAATCGAAGATTTCCTGAAGTTTTTTTACTGCTTCTGGGCGTTCAGCCGACAAGTCATTTTTCTCGTATTTATCTTTATTTAAATCAAATAACTCTATTTTCTTTTTGCCAGTCGGATTGCCGTCGTTCCACGCCAACTTTAAATCACCCTTACGTATCGCATAATCTCCATCGCGACGCCAATACATAATCTCATGCGGTCTAGATAGATTCTTTCCGGTCAGATAAGGCATCAGGTCAACGCCGTCAAAGGCAAAACCCTTTCGAGGCTTTTCGAGACCAATCGCCGCCAGGATTGTTGGAGTAATATCAAGCGTACTAACAGGTAGATCGTAACACCTGCCACCGGTAAGTTTGTCGGGCCATTTGAAGATAAAGGGAACACGTATCCCGCCCTCATAAGTATCACCTTTGAATCCGCGGAAGCCACCGGCCGAAGACATGTTGTCTTCCGGATTGTTGACACGCCCTCTGCGTCTCTGGCCTTGCGGAGTGCCATTATCGCTGATGAACATGACAATCGTTTTTTCTCCCAAGCCTTCCTCTTTCAGTGTCTGCACCACACGTCCAACACCATCATCCATAGCCAGAACCATAGCAGCAAATAGGCAGCGATTCTTGCCGGGAATATGGCTTACTCTTTTGATATAGGAATCGTCAACCTCCCAAGGACTGTGCACCGCGTTATAGCTTAGATACAGGAAGAATGGATTTTCTTTATTTCGCCTGATAAAATCAACCGCCTTATCAGTGAACACATCCGTCAGGTAACCGTCAAATTTGACTCTTTCATTATTACGGAAGATCGGCCAGGTACTATGATTGCTTGTAAATTCCATCTCACTTTTATAGTACGAATGCGCACCGTTGAGAAAGCCGTAAAACTCATCGAATCCTCTTCTTAAGGGCCGCTTGTTTTCACTTAAACCCAAATGCCACTTTCCAATAGCCGCACTTCGATAACCGGCAGGCTTGATCATCTCCGGCAATATCGGCTGACCGTATGGTAAACCTGCTTCCTGTGATTTAATCTCATTGGGATAGCCTCTTTCTGGGGAATTCTCACCACATCCGAACCGCTGTTGATAAACACCCGTCATAAGTCCCGCACGCGACGGACCGCAAACAGAGGCACTGACATACCCCTGGCTGAATTGAATTCCAGCTGCAGCCAAAGCATCAATATTGGGAGTAGCAATATCTTCAAAGCCATGATATCCAACATCTCCCCATCCCATATCGTCTGCATAGATAAGAACAATATTAGGCTTGGCAATCTCATCTGCATACAAATGTGCAGTAAACGAAAGCCCCAATACCAGGACGCATATTATTTTAAAAATATCGCGACTATCCATTTTCATTCCTCATGAAACACACTCATTGCCCCCTTTTCTTCTGTTGGATATTTTACATTTATTCTGCACCTTGTCCGTCATCCTGAGGCGTCTCACCACTCTCTTCTCGCCGCTGTTTGAGCAGCTCTTTAACTTCATAAGCCCTTTTTTCAGTAAGAGGGTATCTCGTCATGATCACAATGCCTACAACACAAAGTAAGCTTGGCAGCATAATTTCCCAGAACCGGAGCCAATACAAAGCCGATTCGGACTGAAACGCCTCGCCTTCGATAAAGCCTGTATACTTGAGCAGATAGCCGCTAACAATCGAGGAGATTGAGACGGCCATCTTCCACCACCATCCATAAACGGCAAAGTAAATGCCTTCACGTCTATGGCCGGTCTTTAATTCATCTTCATCACAGATATCGGCATTCATGGCATTAACCAGCGTAAAACACATGACCATACCCCACGACAACAGGATTGTCGGTATAACGGAAAGCCATGGATACTGCTGATTATAACAAACGATCTTTAATAAATTGCCAATCGTTATTATGAGAAATGAAAACATAACCGTTCTTGACTTTCCGATACGTGAAGATAACCAAGTCATCGGGAAAACTCCCAGAAGACCGGTAACTGCCCAGATACTTCCGTTCCAACCCATCAATGCCGAAGCAGCATCCTTATCGCCTGAGAACACATAGAAGATCATAATGAAATTGCCAAAGCCCATAACAAGCTGGAAGCCTACAATCACCAACACGAAAACAATGACGAGCATCACAAATGTTCGATTCTTACAGGCAACCTTAAAACTGTCCCAGAGCTTGACCTTCTCTTGATCTTTGACCTGCTTTACCTTGGTTTCCTTGCATGTAAGAACACATATGATTCCGGATGCAAATAAGATTAATCCCATTCCAAGGCATACCCACTTCATCCCCTCGATCTCATCTTCGAAAACCGGACGATTCGCAAAATAATATAGCCACGGCGATATGATCGCGCCAACGTTGCCTATAAAACTGGCATACGCAAAGACGCTCGTCCGCTCATGATAATCGTCGGTCATCTCAAAACCCAATGCGCCGTGAGGAACTGAATAGATCGTAACAGCGGTATAGAACAAGAGCGACATTAAGAGAAAATACCCGAATATCGCCTCTTTGCTCCACTCTCTTGGAACCATAAATAACAAAGCAAAAGTGACGCCTACCATTAGGGAACCAACAAGTATGTATGGCAGCCGCCTTCCAAACCGTGAGCGGGAATTATCCGACATTGAGCCGACTATTGGATCAGTAATGCAATCCCATAACCTCGGTATGGCTTGGGACCACCCCATCCAGATCGCACTGATCCCTAAACCAGCGATGTACACAAGACCCGTCAACTGCATGAGTGCATTAACAGCCACGATCGTTACGACTGCACCTATTCCATAGCCCGCCTTCTGTATAATAGGCAGTCGATCCTCTTTGGCAGTAACGTGTCGTTTTTTCAGCTCCATCGCGGCTCCATATAGCTAGTCAACATCCTGATTATTTTAGATACTGATCTTGATAACATTATTCTTTTCACCCAAATAACTGGCAAGTGTATCATTGCCAATAATGGCTCCGCCTGAACGGTAAGGATTAACTTCTATATCGAAATCGACCTGGGAACCGTTGATCTCTACTTTGTTAACACCACAACCGGTGTCGCTGACAGAATAAATAATTTTGACTAACCGCCCGCCCAATTCCATGCTAACAGTAAGACCGTTGTATTCCTTAATCAACACCGGGTCAAATATAATTTTTCCATAGCTGTGTCGAATACCCAACAGATACTCAATAACAAACCTCACAACCATTCCCGGACCGCTTGAATATATCCTCCACCCTCCTTTGAGAGCGACTTTACCCGAAACAACATCATCATAGCTGTCATTAACCTGATAGCGGCTAACAACATCAGCATCCGAACTGCTGTAATAGCAGTTTGACTGACGTAAATCAGCTTGCGGTATCACGCTCTTGATATTGATCGGAACAACCTGACGCATCGCCTTTATAAACCGTTTGGCGTCACCCATTCGAGCCATCGCTTCGGCATAACGTAAGTGGGCATGCGTATACATAACCCCAATCTCTCTGCCAAATGAAGGACACGTTTCGGCACGCTTGAAGTACTCCTGTTTTCCTCCCTGATAATGCGGCGGCTTATCCATCAGCCTGGCGCCGTCAGAGCCTTTGAGATATTTTTCGATCAATACACAATGTGCTTTTGCTTGCTCAGCAGTAAAAATACCGCTTATGATACCTCGGATCATCGGAAGTAGGCGATAATTTATACCTGTCGCCGAATCAGATGGGTGAAGAAGTAATTTAACAGTGTCTTCTTTGACCAAACCGAACCCGGACACAATTCCCTCTCTGATCAGATAGCGGTTGAAATCGCGTTGTATATCATCACAAATTACTTCCAGTTCTTTTGCCATTTCATCACGACCCGATTTATGACAGAGGTCAGCAAAGCTTTTAAATGTTTGATAGCTCAATCCAACGGTCCACGAGCTTATGAGATTATCCTTCAAGTCAGTATTGGCCGGCTGCATCGAATCGTTCCAATCGCCATCGCTGTAATTAGGCAAACAAGTACCCTTTACAAGACGAAATTCCTTAATATGCCTGATCGCGCGTAATATATGGTCAGCAAGAGTCGCTTTTCCGGAAGAAGACGAATCGTCATTGTTATAGTACGGTAGTATCTCATCCAAAATGCTTAAATCATTGGAACGCTTCACGTATTCACTTAAGGCAAGTATCGGCCAGAAAATGACATCACCATGGGACTCGCCACTGCGTATGTGTTGATACCTGTCAAACATCCACCATTGAGGCCAGTTTCCATCTTCATTTTGATTTGAAAACACCTTGGTTAGAATCGTTCTGGCCTGATTGTAAAGGCCCAGACTCATCAGCATCTCTAATGGCCCCTGTGAAATATCACGTGTTCCCCATGCAGCACCGCTGTACTGTTCAAGTCCGTGTGGTGTTAAATAATGAATCTGCGCATTCTGAGCAAACCATGGAAGCATCTCGAATATTTCGTCTAAACCATCCGGCTTATTATCAGAATCCATGCGGATGTTAAGCGACGAGCTGATATCGGCCCACAGACAGGCCCCTTCGCTAAGAACATCATCGCACAACTCGTGATCAAGAACAAGCGAGTCTTCTGTATCTTCATCGAAAGCCAGGTTTCCGACAATCGTCAACTTAAACTTTTTAGTTGCTGAAATATCGAACACAATGAAATTCAGCCCCCTGTTTTGTTTATCAGCAAAAAGAAATTCATCAGATCCTACGCTTCTAACACAATCTGAATCATCCATCAACATACTAAATGATGCGTCAGGATACATACAGGCTAACTGGCTATCGCTGTTAGGGATCAGCTCAACCGAAGCCTTTCCGCCGGAAGCCGATATTCCATTAAAATCCCAGCCCGGCTCAGAAGTTAGTTGGTTGGAGATAAGCCACTCAACCGGATCGCCCTTAAGAACATCAAGCTTCAAAGATACTTCATGTTTTTTAGTCGATGCCCATGCCTCTACCTGCAACAACTGATCGTCATTTTTGTATATCCATCGACAGCCATTCAGCGTCATCTCAAAAGCTGAAGGCACGCCCAACTGATAATAACCGCCATCCAACTTGATGAATATTCTCTGACCTGTAAAGCGTTCTAGATTAATAGGATTGGTATTAGGAGAAATAAGCCGATTAAAATTAACATTGCCCTGTGTCACATGCGACAGAAATACGCCGAACATATGTGACGTAAAACTCATGCACTGTTCTTCAGGAATAAAGCTGTCGCCGGTTCTTGAAATATGACCGTGAGGACGATCGACAAGAAGTTCCTTGCGACGCATAACAACATGGCGATTTTCGCCATAGAAAAATGAAAGTAGCTCATCGCCTGCAAACTCACAATGCCTTCGATCAACATCGAACAGGTTGTCCAACTCCGCTTCTGTGAGATCTTCACTGGCAAGAAATGGACTCTCTGTAAACAGACTTTTTGTTGTCATGGCCTCGTTATAATCGTTAGACCAAGGCTGCAAAGACGCCTGTCTTAAACTGTCAACCTTTTCATCAACAAAATCCATATCTTTCAACGAACTGGGCTCAGTATGGTTTCCACAAAACACTCCAAAGAAACCGGCCTGCCGGCTACTGGACGGCTCTAAGAAAAACGGCTGCTCCTGTAACGCAACGACTGCTAATTCCTGCTGCGACAATCCATCAAGTTCTGACAGGGATAAACTCTTCGCAACGCCGTTGCCTTTAAAATCTATACCGAAAAACTGCAAACCATCGGTGCTGAAACTTCCGGCTTTGGAAATTGAACCCAAAGCAAGCCATGGAATACAATCCGGACCGTGCTCATTCTGCCTGCAGCAAACCACTTTTCCAAGAGACGGGTGCTCAAAGACAGTATAATCAATATATTGACTGACATAAGATTCGTTCTTTTCACTACCATCTGCAGCTACCAGCCCAATATCCTGGACGTAAATAAGATCCACTTCTGCACGAACGTCGCCGATATTTTCAACTCGAATCTCCCAAAGCCAACTGCTATCCTGCTCGGCAAGTAACAACCTGCAGGAATATGATATATCTTCAAATTTGCCTTCAGATGCAACGATGCCGTCACATATTGTCTGTCTTGCAGGACTCTTAGGGCCAAACAAAGGTATCGCTGTAAGCTGATCATCCCTTTTTCTGAGATAAATATTTGCACATCCGGCATCAAGCAAAGAACCTGATAACAGATTTAATTGTACAGAATCTTTAATAATACTCTTGAGACAACCATTCTCAAAAAATGAGAATTCCAGCCCGCCAACATTGTTAACCTTATGAAGCACTGGACTATTAACAATAATAACTTCATTAAAACTCATTTAATAGATCCTTTTAGTTGACGACGGCCCCTTTGAAACCGGCACGTCTGACCCCTGTCTTTACATGTTTATTTTTCATCATCAATTCCCACACCAAACCACTGCGAGCATTCTCTATCATCAAGAGCATAGGCCCCTGAGCGATCCCGATAACATGATCCGAAACCCAATTTTCATCGATATTAAAACCGTCCAAAAATCCATATCCACCAGACTCAACGGATCGCCAGATGGGCTTACCGTCTACTTTCAGATGTCTCATTTCATGCAACGCCTTCACGGAGTCTGCAGGCAAAAACGGTACTGACATCCCCACTCCATAGGGATGAAGTGTTCCATGCTTACCTTGGTCTTCAGTAGCACCGCGAGGTGGGTGACCTGGTACAACATATTTATTCCCAGGCCCGGAACCGGCGGTAATCCCCCAACGGTTTTGCCCATAACTGGAATAAGTTTTAGCATTATCTCTACACCAATCCCTGTTGGCGATCACTGCTCGCGTAGTATTCTCAAACCAATCGACCCCCATAGGATCATCGCCCATTTCGCGGAAATCATAGAAACATTGTGCAAACATATAAGTAAACAGTGTCCCGGGATACGAGTACACATAGGGTTTGCCATTTTTGTATCGCCCCACTGGCCTGGCAAAATTGGTCATCGTCTCGGGCTTGAGCCTGTGTGTTTTCCGAGGTGCCCCCTGACCAAGCAATACGATCAAGAGAGTTTCGTCAGTATACCAATCCCATGTTTGTTTATCAAATATACCGCTGCCATTCATTTGAGATGGGTCATCAGCCCTCCATGCCATATAGACCTGGCCATTTTCCGGATTTGTAAAACCTGCCCAATTGACTCTGGCGTAAATGTCTTCGGCCAATGATTTTACGGGCTCGCCAAAATATTCACCAGCAACCAAAGCCCCAGCAACCATTAAAGCCGTATCGATAGATGAAGCGATACTCTCATAGCCTTTTTTGGTTACATTCCCAGTAGCCATGTCGATAAAATGGCAATACACCCCATCATGTTGGGCATTTGATTTCTTTAAAGTTTTAAGCGCCTTCACTGCCCGCAATTTAGCGGCTGAATGGGGTACATATCCTCTCTCAACTCCAACTGGCAAAGCAGCAAGGCCAAATCCTAAAGAAGCAACACTGCAGACCTTAGACACATTGGTATCCTTTACCAAGCCAGAGTCCGGATGTGTATTTTCCCAGAAGAAATGAAATGATGCGAAACTGATCTCGTCTAATAGTTCGTTTTCATCAGGTAAAAAAACAGTTTGTGCTGCACAGCAATTGATTCCCAAACACAAGACGCAAAGAATCAATATCGATGAAATGACCGATCCGTGACTGTCTAAGCACTTCTTTAGCATAGCTATACCTTCCGATGTCGACTATACAGACGAATCACACCCACACGATTGACGAATTACAAGTTTTGTTTTCAATACAACCTTCGCCGGTTCGCGGTCAGAATCAACTAAACGCCCAATAACCATCCGAACAGCTGCCTGGCCGACTTCTTTTACCGGAACACGCATTGTCGACAACTTCAATTTACGCCTAACAGCGATACGGGAATCATCAAAACCTATTACACCAACCTGCGATGGCACAGCGATCCCGGCGTCCATCAAACCATCAACCAGACCACACGCAATATCATCATTGGCCGCTACAATCCCCCATTTTTTATCATCGTTAGAAACGATAGATGCGATATTCTTATTTGCCATTTCAATGCCGGAATCATATCCATAGTCACCACAGAAATATTCCTTATGAACTACATCTTCCGGAAATTCACTAATCGCCTCAGAAAATCCGTTCATACGGTCGATCGTATCGACGTTATTTTCGGGACCTCCGACAAAGAACAGATTCCGGACACCGTGAAGATCAAGAAAGTGCCTGGCCGCCTCATAACCCCCAAGATGGTTGTCAACGAGAATATTATCAAAACGCCTGTGCCTGACATCTCTGTCAAGAATAACCAAAGGACAATGAGTGTCTTCAATACTATCCAGAACACTGTTATGAAGTTCATCGAGCATTAGAACGACTGCATCTGCTCGCCCACCTCCACATAAACGTCGTAAAACGTCAACTTTTTGCTTGTGACCTTTTGCCTTAAGAACCATAATCTGTTTATCGTTAATCTGTGCTTCCTGGTGAGCGCCTTCCATAAGTTTAGTAAAATAATCACCTGTGAAATCAGGAACTACCAGACCTATAACCCCAGTACACTTTCTGCTAAGTGATTGGGCCCTACTGTTAGGCTCAAAGCTTAATTGTTCGATAACTCGCTCTACTTTACGCCTTGTTTCCGGGGCCACACGATCACGACCATTTACAACCCGCGACACAGTAGCAATAGAAACACCTGATACTTGCGCTACTCGATGAATTGTCACTACATTATCATTTTTAGTTGCCATCTTCGGACATCCTCAATACAAATATATTCATCTGCTGATTAGTTCTAAAACACCATGCGTAACCGTTTTTACCATTATTTTTACTTCTTGTCAAGTTTATTTCAAGAAATCCCTCCCCACATGTAGTTTCCATTAGGCACGGTCAACCGCCATATTTCATATATTTCGCCATACTACTGCCATTTAACAGACATTTTTACTCCTGAATGCTCTATATTCATATACACTAAACGTTATTTTTCTTGACTTAGATAGCTATTTATAAGAGAATATCTCTATGTAAGCGTTTTTATTTCTATTTTTATACGATGTGAGTATATGGACAACCTATCAAACACAGAAAGGCACGTATAAGATATGTTTCCTCTAGAGATTTCTTTCAACGACCAATCATTTTTAAGAAATAAAGAGAATTATTTCGTTTTAAGCGGTGAAATGCACTATTTCCGCATAGATGCCAATCTGTGGCAGCTGCATCTTGAACAAATGAAAGAGGCAGGCCTCAACACGGTCTCAACATACATCCCATGGTCACTTCACGAACAGATAGAGGGCCAGCCGGATTTTGCCGGGAAATATGGGCCAAATCTCGACCTCAAACGATTCATCGACATTTGCAAAAATATGAATATGAATCTTACTGTAAAACCAGGACCTTATATTCTCGCAGAACTGGCTATGCACGGGATTCCAAGATGGTTTTTTGAAAATTACCCGCATACTTTAGCACGCGATGTCGATGGAAATATCTATCCTGTCAAATACACATCATTGACACATCCAGATTACAAACGCAAGGCTATGCTGTGGTATGATGCAGTGATGCCTCTGCTTGCTTCCAACCAGGCTTTAAACGGAGGTCCAATCGCTCTGATGCAAGTATGCAATGAAGTTGGGCTGTTTCAATGGCTGGGCGGCGCAGGAGACTACAACGATGCCTCTTTACAGGATTATCGTAGCTATCTTCGATCAGAGTACGGGGATATTGAAAAACTCAACTCGCGATATGAAACGAAATACAAAGATTGGAGTCAAATTTTCCCTCCATCAAGACATGTTCAGTCCAAAGCGGACCACTTCGGCTATCAAGACTGGCATACATACCATCGAAACTTCTATGCAAAATACATCGGCTGGCTCATCAATGAGATTCGCGACAGAGGAATCGAAACACCACTGTTCCATAATGTACCGGGATGGGTTTATGGAAGAGCCAAAGATATGCCGGTATGCCTGTCGATGTATCATCAACTCTCAAAGTTGTACCCCGACATCATACTTGGCGTCGACCATATTCCTGAAAATCCGTCTTATCGCAATTTCCACGACGACAGGATAATAAACGAATTCACCAAAGCATTGCAAGGCGGCAAAGGGCCTGTCTATGTCGCAGAACTCCAGGCTGGAACAAGAGAAGCGAATGTAACTGTGTATCCTGCAGAGATGGAACTTTTTTACAAAGCCTGTATGGCGAACGGTGTAGTATCGATGAACTACTACATGTTCAGCCAAGGGACAAACCCGCCCGGATGGAGCGTCTATGACGACTCATTCTACCTTCAAACACCCCTTGATGTAAACGGCGACCGCGGCGACTGTTACCCTGCCATACAACGCATCGGCAAACTCGTTCAAACACACGGAAACATGCTTTGCGAAACCCAAACAAACCCCTCACAGGCCCTGATCTTCTATCCACCTTATTACTATCGTGAGTTCACAAATCCTTTGTTAACAAAAGAAGATTTTAATCCTCCAGGAGAAGCTGACAGTAAGCTGAGCCTGCAAACAATAACTGAAGATCTCCTTTTTGATGGCGTCGGAAAGTTGCTTGCAATGGACAATCAGGAGTATGATGCCGTTGATATCACCCGTCAAGATCCAGAAAGCCTGACTCAATATAAACAGCTCTGGATGGCATCATCACAACGTATGGACGAACAGAGCCAAAAGTCATTGCTGCAATATGTTCAAAAAGGGGGACACTTGATTTGCTTCCCTTCACTTCCGAAATTCGACCTGGCAGCGAACCCCTGTTCTATTCTGGCAGATGGCCTTAACGTAAAGTCCGATGAAGTTGTAGACGATTTTGACGGTATGATCTGCTGGGCAGATACTGACGACGAAATACATGCAACACGTTACATCGAAACTTTCAAAGCTGACAAAGCCGACATTATAGCAACAACCCGGTGCGGTAAAACATGTGGGCTGAAAGTGACGTGCGGAAAAGGATCGGCAACGGTCTTCGGGACTGGATTTCTATATCAGGCCGTGGCTCATCGAACCGCCTGGCAAAAACTCGGCCTTACTGACGATTTTCACGGTGCTGTTTCATGTGATAACCCACTTGTTATTACACGAACACGTATGACCGCAAATAACAGCGGCTGTTTATTCATTCTGAATTATCATAATCATCCACAGAAAACAAAAATCAATCACGGTAGTAATATCGTTACTGACGCAAATTTCTACCTCCCCCCTTTCAGCGGTCTGGTTCTGCCATTCAATATTCCACTTAGAGATAATTGCAAACTGATATTTGCCACATCGGAAATGCTGAATATTAACTCGTCTTCAAAAAAACTAACCTTGGAAATAAGCGGTCACCCTGAAACCACTGGACAACTTGTTATGGAATGCAAAGCCCCTGTAAGCAACATCTCACTAAATGGAAATAGTGTCGCATTTGAACAGAAAGACCAAAATGTAATCCTTCGCTACCAGCACGTATCGGAGCAGGAGATTTTAGATATATTTTTTGATTAAAGAAATACCAAAACGATCTAAACAATGCAAATATATACATTATTCTGCTTTTGAAACGGATTTTAAGTTTGCCCGATTGGAATCAAACCGACATGGCTAGCTTCTATACATATATTCTCAGTTTGCCAATAGTTAACACCAGTTGCCATTATAGGAGCACAACATTGACCTAGTACTTTGTCCTGTTAAATGTGCATAGACTTCAGCTTCCTTTCCGATAATGCTAAAAACAGCATTTATTTGGCAAGGAGGCTGCTATGAAGCAGTATATTGTAGAATTGACAAGTGAAGAACGTTCCCAGTTGCAACAGATCCTCTCCAAAGGCAATACAACCGGTTACCGCATCAAATACGCCCATATTTTGCTCAAAGCCGATCAAGGCAAAGACGGCCCCGGTTGGTCTGATCCGAAGATCGCTGAGGCGTTTGAATGCAATCTTACAACTGTCTATCGGCTTCGAAAGCGATTGGTTGAAAAGGGCTTCGATGCCGTCTTGCAGCACGGCAATGCC
>JANQGW010000202.1 GCA_028282905.1 Sedimentisphaerales bacterium
AAGGGGACAACTGTTGCAATGGCAGTGCTGGCAGGATTATCAGCCGAGAGACAATTGATCGTACTGTTGTTCCAACGATAAGTACTGTACGTGCTAAGATCAAAGAGCGGTGCAATGAGACTGTGGTAGCATTCGGAGACGAGTTATCAATGCGGATTCGCTGTTTTGATGACGGAGCAGCATACCGGTTTGAGAGTGGTTTTGATCAAAAAAATATCACCGTTAACTCGGAAAGCCTTTCTTTGAAGTTCACTAAAGATTATAAGATTTATTATCCTGTCCCGAATGGAGAAGGCTATTTTTCACATCAGGAATGTGAATTCCTTTTTAAGAAAATATCAGAAATTAGCAGTACGCAGAAAGCAGCGTGTTTACCTGCACTGGTTGAGATTGACGGGCGGGATTACATGCTGGTGACTGATGTGAATGTTGAGGGGTATCCGGGCATGTGGCTCAAATCAGGTATCGGGACAAGTATTGAGGCTGTTTTCCCTAAGTATCCTGCTGAGACAAAGTTGATAGGTGATCGCGGCCTTGGAGTTTCTAAGAGGTGCAATTTTCTTGCAAAGACCGATGGCAAGAGAAGTTTTCCGTGGCGTGCATTTGTAATCGCCAAACCTGAGCGTTTGCTGAATTCGACAATGCTGTATACGCTTGCGGATTCGTGCCGGGTGAAGGATACATCGTGGATCAAGCCGGGTAAAGTCGCATGGGACTGGTGGAACGCGTGGAACATAACGGATGTGCCGTTCAAAGCGGGGATCAATCAGGTGACATATAAAAACTATATTGATTTCGCAGCAGCAAACAAGCTGGACTATATCATTCTTGATGAGGGGTGGAGCGTTAAGGGACCTGATAATTTGCTGAAGGTTGTGGAGACACTTGATATAGGTGAACTGGTCAGGTATGGAGAATCTAAAGGGGTTGGAGTGATTCTGTGGATGACTTCTGTGGCATTGGAACGCAGTTATGATAAGGCGTTTGAACAATTTGATGAGTGGGGGATCAAGGGGCTTAAAGTTGACTTTATGCAGCGTGACGATCAGGTTATGATGGATTTTTGTGCCAAGGTGGCTGCAGATGCGGCCAAACACAAGTTGATTGTCGATTTTCACGGAGGTTCTAAACCGACGGGATTGCAGAGGACATATCCGAATGTATTGACGCATGAGTCGGTGCTTGGCCTGGAGCAAAGCAAGTGGAGCCGAAAGGCGTCTCCGGATATGGCCGTATTGCTGCCGTTTATCCGGATGGTTGCCGGTCCGATGGATTATACACCTGGGGCGATGGACAACTTTAATACTGCGTCGTTTCGTCAGTCGTTCAATAATCCGGCAAGTCTTGGAACACGATGTCACCAGTTGGCGATGTATGTGGTGTTTTTGAGTCCTCTTCAGATGCTTGCCGATACACCTACGAAATATCGCAGAAATCCGGAGAGCATGGAATTTCTGAGCCTCGTTCCGACGACTTGGGATGAAACGGTTGTGCTTAAGGCTGATGTGGGAGATGTTGTTGCTGTTGCACGGAGGAAAGGAAAAAAATGGTTTGTCGGGGCGCTGACGGACTGGAACGGACGAAGAATTAAAGTGTCATTGGATTTTCTTGCAGCCGGAGAGTACAAACTTACGTACTGGGCTGATGGGCCGGAAGCGGTTAAAAAGGCAACAGATACTGCAAAAGGTGAAAAGACGGTAACCGCCGGGACAAAACTTGAAATCTCGATGTCGCCGGGCGGAGGGTATGCTGCGGTTATCGAACCAAAGTAATTAAGTTCGTAAAGATAATATAAATTAATATAAGGACTGCTGACATGAAATTTTATGCTCAATGGAAAGTAATTCTGATTCTGGTTCTTTTGTTGAATCCATATCTCTGGGGTGCTCATCAGGTGAACATCAATGTGTATGCAGATCAACCGACGATTAAAATCAGCCCGAAACTGTACGGTCTGTTCTATGAGGATATCAATTTTTCGGCGGATGGCGGGCTCTATGCGGAATTGATACAGAACCGTTCCTTTGAGTACTTTGCTCTGGACTGTCGGGAAGCATTGAGTGATAGACGCAGCCTTGAGTATCACCCACTTGTTGCCTGGGAGAAGGTCGAACGTGGGGGGGGACGCTGTCATCTCAAAGTGGAACGAACGGTTCCCCTGAATCGTAATAACCAGAATTATCTGGCGATTTATATTGGTGAGTCCGGCTCAGGCGTTGGTGTAAGAAATTCAGGCTATGATGGTATAGCGATAGATCGGGGAGCCTCCTATGATGTCTCTCTGTATGCGGCGCGTTGGGAGGGGAATGAACCTGTCACAGTGGCTTTGGAGAGCGAAGACGGTAAGGTCTATGGTTCAATGACCACTCAGAACCTGTCTTCCGATTGGAAACATTGTCAGGGCGTCATCAAAGCGAGTCAAAGTGATGATAACGCACGTTTGACCCTAACGACCACGGGCAAGGGGAAGCTTTATTTGGATATGGTGTCCTTATTCCCGCAAAAGACATTTAAAGACCGCAAGAACGGCTTACGCCCCGACTTGGCGCAGTCTCTCGCTGATCTTAACCCCAGTTTTCTACGTTTCCCCGGAGGCTGTATCACCCATGGCTGCAGTTTACAGAATGCCTATCGCTGGAAGGATACGGTTGGAGATGTGGCCCAACGCCGGCCCAATTGGAATCGTTGGGGATATCACCAGAGCTATGGTCTTGGTTTCTATGAATACTTCTTGCTGTGTGAGGATATCGGCGCTGCGCCCTTGCCCGTACTGCCGGTCGGGGTGTCCTGTGGCTATAATAAGCCTTATCAGTATGTTCCTATTGATGAGCTCCAGGAGTGGATTGATGATGCATTGGATCTGATTGAATTTGCCAACGGTTCGCCGGACAGCACATGGGGAAAGGTTAGAGCCGAGATGGGGCATCCTGCGCCTTTTGAACTTGAATATCTCTGTCTCGGGAACGAAGAGCATGATACTCCTGAAGTTCGAGAACGTATACCCTATTTTGTTAAGGCTATCCGCAAGGCTTACCCGAAGATCAAGATCATAGGAACTTCGGGCTTAAGTGAACATAAGCCCCTTTATCCGTTGATGCGTGAACTTGAGGTCTACAGTTCTGATGAACATTACTATAATGCTCCTGAGTGGTATTTGGAGAACCATACACGTTTTGACGGTTTTCAACGCAAAGGTCCAAAGATTTTTGTCGGTGAGTATGCTTCGAGGGACAATACACTCTTCAATGCTCTAGCCGAGGCGACCTATCTTGCCGGGATGGAACGCAATGCAGATATTGTTGACATGGCTTGCTATGCCCCTCTCCTTGCTCATGTGAACTACCGACAGTGGGGTGCGAACCTCATTTTCTTTGACAAACGAAAGGTGTTTAAGACGCCAAATTATTACGTACAGCAGCTATTCAGTCAGAACCGGGGGGATGTTTATCTGAAAAATGTTATTAAGCATGGAGCTGAGAAACTGGAGAACAGTCAGTCTTCGATGTCTCGGGTGTTTTTATCTTCGACGCTGGATGAAGAGGCGAACGAATTGATACTCAAGCTCGTAAATCCCTCAGAGCAGGATGTTCGGGCAAGAGTGCAGCTGGAGGGCGTTCGGAAGGTTGCCTCCCAGGCCCGAGTGATAGTGTTGAGCGGGGATAAGCGGGGCAGGAACAGTATGGAGACCCCAGAGCAGATCAGCCCCCAAGTCACGACGCAAGCTGCCGGGCGACAATTTGAATGTCTCCTTCCGCCGATGTCTTTGAAAATACTTCGAGTGGGAATTAATCAATAAGACGCCCAATTTTCTAATGCAACAAATCGTTAAGTAGGCTTGAAGGTGCTTAGTGAAAAGAACAATTGTTGTTGCCATTTTTACTTTGGACAACTTCTGGAGAGGCTGTCTGTGAAGAACTTGATCTAAGGCTTTTGCCGGAGTGCAAAACAGCACATAAATCACTAAACAGGTTATGGAATTAACAGAAAGATAAAAAGATGGTAAAACATAGGCGTTTTTTAGGTGTTTTATTTCTATGCATAGTTATTGCTTGTTTCCTACAGGTTGGCAATGCTGCGAACATTAAGGAAGCGACGATTTGTGTGACTGGCCCAGGCAAGGCTATCAGCCCTGACCTTTGGGGGATATTCTTTGAAGACCTCAACTATGCGGCGGATGGAGGGCTTTATGCTGAGCTCGTACAGAATCGATCCTTTGAATACAGCCGAGGTGATAATAAGGATTGGAATGCTCTCAGCTATTGGGACTTGATTGACGAGGGTGCTAAGGCAAGTCTTAACGTTGAGTCAGATAAGCCCCTAAATAGTAACAATCCGCATTATGCAGTGCTGAAGGTTGATCAGGCCGGTGAGTGTGTTGGTTTGCGGAATCCAGGCTTTGACGGCATGGTGATTAAAACCGGTGATTTATATGATGCTTCTCTGTTTGCCCGTGTGTTATCCGGTCAGCCTCGTACTGTTACTATTCGTCTGGAGAGTGCTGCCGGTAAAATACTGGCTGAATCACAGATAGAGCTGGACGGTCAAAATAAATGGACAAAGTATAAAACGACTTTGAAAGCAAAGGGTGCGGACTCTGAAGCACGTTTGCTGCTTTTAGTCTCAGAGCCGGGGACTTTAGCTTTGGATATGATCTCATTGTTCCCGCAAAAGACCTTCCGGAATCGTCCCAATGGTCTGCGTCCGGACCTGGCCCAAATAATTGCGGATCTCAAGCCAAAATTTGTTCGTTTCCCTGGAGGTTGTTTGGCTCACGGAGACGGCTTGCCAAATATGTATCGCTGGAAAGATACTATTGGCCCTGTGGAACAGCGAAAGGCCCAACGAAATATCTGGCGTTATCACCAGACCCTGGGCTTGGGTTACTATGAATATTTCCAGTTTTGTGAAGATATCGGAGCCAAGCCCTTGCCAGTGGTACCAGCCGGCGTGTGTTGTCAAAATTCCGGCAACTATCTGAATCTGGTCCCCCGTGGGCAACAGGGCATTCCTATGGACCAGATGCCTGACTATATTCAGGAAGTGCTCGATTTGATCGAATGGGCCAATGGCCCGGTGGACTCAGAATGGGGGGCTAAACGGGCCGCGGCCGGCCATCCTGAACCTTTTAATTTGGAATATATCGGCTTGGGTAATGAGGACACGATCACACCGGTTTTCGAAGAACGCTACAAAATGATTAACGATGCGATTAAGGCAAAGTATCCGGATATAGTAGTAATCGGTACTACCGGGCCATGGCCGGAAGGTTCTGACTATGAAAAGGGCTGGGCCTTTGCTCGCAAAGAAAAGTTGCCCATGGTAGATGAGCATGGCTATAAGCCGCCGTTCTGGTTCTGGCAGAATCTGGAACACTTTGACACCTATGATCGCGCTGCCAGTCAGGTTTATTTAGGTGAATATGCCGCCCATGATCGTGACAGGCGAAATACCCTAAGATCAGCTCTTGCCGAAGCGGCCTACAATACCGCAGTGGAACGAAATGCTGATTTGGTTCGTTTGGCTTCATACGCACCGTTGCTGGGCAAGGAAGGCCATATGCAGTGGCGTCCGGATATGATTTATTTTGACAATGTTTCTATTACGCCATCGCTCAATTATCACGTACAAAAGCTTTTCAACCTGAATGCCGGTGATATTTATCTGCCCACTTCTGTTACGGTAGATGCACACCCTGAGGAAGAGGTGGAAAAATTGGTTAGCCCCGATGGTATTTTGCTGGGTACGTGGGAGACTCAGGCACATTTTGATGATATCAAAGTTGTTGATAGCAGTGGGAAGACCATATTTACGGAGTCTTTTAACCGTGCTCCAAAACAATCGGCTGTCCTCTCCGGTCAGTGGCACACATCTGATGGAGTTCATGCGCAGCGGTCCAATGAGCCGCATGCGCTAGCTCACTTTGCTTTTCCGGCCGATGCATCAGGTTATACCTTGACGCTAAGAGCGATGAAGACAGGAGGAAATGAAGGTTTTCTTGTTGGCTTTGGAGCTATAGATTCAAGGAATTATTACTGGTGGAATCTCGGTGGTTGGGGTAATACTCGTTATGCCGTGGAAGAGACAGTCGTTGGTCGTCGCACTGCCATTGGAGGGTATATCGATGGCCGGATCGAATCGAATCGTTGGTATGACATCAAGATTGAACTTCGCGAGAGCCGTATTCGCTGTTATTTGGATGGGAAATTAATCCAGGATATCTCTCGTTCCTCGGTTAGCAGCCCTGATTTGGCAGCCTCCTGTGTGCATGACAGTGCCTCCGGCGATACGATTTTTAAGGTTGTGAGCAAAGCTGACAAGCCTGTTCAGGCCAAGATTGATTTATCTAAAGTTGGGCCATTTGCATCTACTGCTGCCCATACCATTCTTGCCGGGGATCCCGATGCGGAAAATCGTTTTGGAAAAGCTCCCGAATTATTACCGAAAACGACCTCGATCAAGGTGTCTGATATGTTAGATATGCAGATTCCGGCCCATTCGTTAACCGTAATCAGATTCCACTCTCAATGAAAAGATAATAAAGAGACAATTACTTACTGCGATTCTCACTTTGGGAAGCTTATCGAGAGAATGTTTCGGAAGAACTCAATCTGAGGGTTTTGTAAAGACAGTGTTTTTTTTCTTAACAGGTTATGATGAAATACAACGAAAGGTTAAAAAATGTCAAATTATAAGCACTCTGTTGGTGTTTTATTTCTCTGTGTAACGATAACTTTCTGTTTGCAGATCGGCAATGCTTCAAACATTAAGGAGGCTGCAATCCAGGTGAATGGGCCCGGCAAGGCTATTGCCTCTGATCTTTGGGGTATCTTTTTTGAGGATATCAATTATGCAGCGGATGGCGGTCTCTATGCTGAATTGGTGCAGAACCGATCATTTGAATATAACCAGGGTGATAATAAGGAATGGAATGCACTTAGCTACTGGGAGTTGATTAAACGCGGCAGAGCTAAAGCCAGTGTCAGTGTCGAGTCAGTGGATCCCTTGAATGATAATAATCCGCACTATGCAGTATTAACGGTTGAGCAGGTCGGTGAGCGTGTTGGTTTACGGAATTCAGGTTATGATGGAATTGTGATCGAAGAAGGGGAAAGCTATGATGTCTCTCTGTTTGCCCGTGTGTTGTCCGGTCGGCCTCGTACTGTTACCGTTCGCTTGGAGAGTGATTCCGGCAAATGGTTGGGCGATGCCAAGATATCAAATATAACAGATGACTGGGCTCAGTATAAGGCGACCATAAAGGCAGAAGCGAGTGGACTGAATGCCAATTTGCAGGTGCTGCTTTCCGAGCCGGGTACTATAGCTTTCGACATGATCTCGCTGTTCCCGAAAAAAACTTTTCGCAATCGCCCTAATGGTTTGCGTCAGGACTTGGCCCAAATAATTGCAGACCTAAAACCCAAGTTTATCCGTTTTCCCGGTGGTTGCGTGGCTCACGGTCATAGTTTGGAGAATATGTATCGTTGGAAGGATACCATTGGCCCTCTGGAACAGCGTAAGGTCAATGCGAATTTCTGGGGCTATCATCAGTCTGTGGGGTTGGGATATTTTGAATATTTCCAATTTTGTGAGGATATCGATGCCAAGCCCTTGCCGGTGGTTCCTGCCGGTGTGTCCTGCCAGTTCAGACGTTATCAGTGTATTCCCATGGATCAGATGCCCGACTATGTCCAGGAAGTACTTGATTTGATCGAATGGGCCAATGGCTCGGCAGATTCGAAATGGGGTGCTAAACGAGCAGCGGCTGGACATCCTGAACCCTTTAATTTGGAATACGTCGGATTGGGTAACGAAGATCTTATTTCGCCGGAATTCAAGAAACGATACAAGATGATCAACGATGCGGTTAAGGAAAAGTATCCGAATATCGTTGTGATCGGAACGACCGGTCCCGGGCCTGATGGATCTGAATATGAAGAAGGTTGGAAGTTTGCCCGTAAAGAGAAATTACCCATGGTGGATGAGCATGGGTATAGATCGCCTTTGTGGTTTTGGCAGAATTTGGAGCACTTTGATACCTATGATCGCGCCTCCAGTCTGGTCTATTTAGGTGAGTATGCCGCTCACGATCACGGTCGTCGCAATACCCTTAGATCAGCCTTGGCTGAGGCTGCCTATAACACTGCAGTGGAGCGTAATGCCGATTTAGTTCGCATGGCTTCTTATGCACCATTGTTGGCCAAAGAAGGCCACACACAATGGCGACCTGATATGATCTACTTTGATAATATTTCAGTTACACCATCACTTAATTATCATGTACAAAAACTTTTCAACCTGAATGCCGGTGATGTGTACCTGCCTACCTCTATCGCAATAGAGACTAAATCCGAAAAAAAGGAAAATCCGATTGGTCCGAATGGCATCATGCTGGGCACGTGGGAGACTCAGGCACATTTCGACGATATCAAAGTTGTTGATAGCAGTGGGAAAATCTTGTTCAAAGAATCATTTGGTCAGTCTCCGAAACAATCAGCTGTTGCCTCTGGTCAATGGCGTACCTCTGCTGGAGTTTATGAGCAGCGGTCCAATGACGCGCCAGCTTTGACTCGCTTTGCCTTTCCGGCTGACCCGTCAGGCTATACCTTAACGCTAAGGGCGATGAAGACGGGAGGCAATGAAGGTTTCCTTATCGGTTTTGGAGCTATAGACCCAGGGAATTATTTCTGGTGGAACCTTGGTGGTTGGAAAAATACTCGTTACGCTGTGGAAGGGGCTATCGGTGGAAGCCGCAACAGCATCGGAGAGCATGTTAATGGCCGGATCGAATTGAATCGTTGGTATGACATCAAGATCAAATTGAGTGAGACCCGTATTCGCTGTTATTTGGATGGAAGATTAATTCAGGAAATCGAGCGTCCTTCGGTTAGCAGTCCTGATTTGGCAGCCTCCTGTGTGCGTGACAGTGTTTCCGGCGATACGATTCTTAAGATTGTGAGCAAAGCCGATGAGCCGATTCCGACCAGAATTGACTTGTCTAAAGTTGGGCCATTTGCATCTACTGCTGCCTATACCATTCTTACAGGGGATCCCGACGCGGAAAATCGTTTTGGAAAAGCTCCCGAATTATTACCCAAAACGACCTCAGTCAAGGTGTCTGATGTTTTAGACATGCAGATTCCGGCCCATTCTTTTACCGTGATCAGATTGCAATCCAAATGAAAGGCTAATGGAAATGAAAAGAAAAAATCTCGCTGCTGTTCTCGGTAGTATGAATGCAAAGCTATGGATTATAATTGCCTTATTGGGTTGTGTCCATATGGCTTATGCCTATCAGGCTGATAATGGGAATGGAACCTTTACGAATCCCTTGTTCTACGATGAATTTTCCGATCCGGATCTGATTCGGGTTGGTGATGACTACTATATGACCGGAACAACCATGCATAGTATGCCCGGTTTGCCGTTGCTGCATTCAAAGGATCTGGTGAATTGGAAGCTGGTGTCCTACGCTTTGGACAAACTCGATATCGGGCCTGAATTTCGACTGGAAAAGGGCAAAACGGTCTACGGCCAGGGCATTTGGGCACCGTGTCTTCGCTACAACAAGGGAAAGTTCTATATCTTCAGCAATGTAAACGGCCGCAATACGCAGGTCTTTACAGCTGCGAATCCGGCAGGGCCTTGGACGCATACAGAGATGAAAGGTTCTTATCATGACCTTTCTGTACTTTTTGAAGACGATGGTAAGGCATATATGGTTTGGGGTTACGGCAATCTTAATTTTGCTCAACTCAACGAGGACCTCACCGATATCGTGCCCGGCACTAAGCGGAACCTTGGAACAGATGGCTTAGGTGAGGGGTCGCACTTCTATAAGATTGACGGTAAGTACTATATTACAAGTGCTCGCTTTGACGGGCACATGAGGATGCCCTGTGCCCGAGCGGATAAGATAGAAGGGCCCTACGAGGTTCTGCAGGCCATCAGCATAGATGAAGAATTTGGTCTCGCAGAAGGTTGTCGGCTGAAAGGGAGAAGACCAGGACCCCCATTCGATGTAATTCCTGCGAATACCAACCCCAATGGCCGCATGAGCCTGCATCAGGGCGGGCTTGTACAGACGCCTAAGGGGCAGTGGTGGGGTTTTTCCATGATGGACTATAACTCTGTGGGGCGGTTGACTGCCTTGTCTCCTGTTACCTGGAAAGATGGTTGGCCTTATTTTGGCTTGCCCGGCAACCTTAAGCGTACGCCGCGGACTTGGGTTAAACCTGATACCGGACATAAGTCTGAACCCTGTGATCCCTATGAACGCAATGATGACTTTTCAGGATCACTTGCCAATGTGTGGCAGTGGAACCATGTTCCGGATAACAGTAAGTGGTCGTTGAAAGAGAGGCCCGGGTTTCTGCGTTTGCACGCAATGCCTTCAGAGAACCTTTGGCACGCTCGCAATACTTTAACGCAACGGAGTATCGGCCCGGTTTCCATTCCCACAGTTGCGCTGGAGGTCAGTGGTCTTGAGTCTGGCGATGTTGCGGGATTGGCCTTGATAAATCTGCCCTATGCCTGGATCGGTGTAAAACGGGAGGGGGATCAGTTATTGATTTTAACATATAACCAGTATACCGGACAAACGGATCGTGTGCAGCTAAAGGGTTCGCGGGTCTGGCTGCGTGCCCATTGTGACTTCCTTACGGAAAAGGCAAACTTCAGTTTCAGTGCTGATGGTCGTAATTTTAAATCTCTGGGGTCTGAATTTGCCATGATTTTCCAGGTCATTACTTTTCAGGGAGTCCGTTATTCTTTGTTTAATTTCAATACTTCTGGTAAAATGGGCGGCTATGCCGATTTCGATCGTTTTACAGTAGATGAAGTGCATCCCCGCGGCTTAATGCGTCCCATCCCTTTAGGTAAGACCATATCCCTTGCGATTAACGGCCGGAAAGCAGTTCTCGGAGTTAAGGATGGCAAACTCAGTTCCCTTCCGATGGGAGATCCTACAGCTTCTGATTCGGCAAGTTTGCTTAAGGTCGTAGATCGCGGCTTGGGCCGCGTGGCTCTGAAATGGGGTAGCCGTTTTATATCTGTCGAGGGACGGCAAGGCCCTGTCAGCTTGAAAGCAGGTGAGCCTGGGGATGCCGAGACCTTCCAGTGGATAGAAAATGTGTATGGAGACTTGATTCTGATGTCCCTCCGAACACATTGTTACCTGCGGGTTGCTCCGGACGGTAGCCATATCACTGTCGACCATCCAGGACCGTTACCGGACCGCAAAGACGGTTCCTGTTTCGCTTGGAAGCTTATGAAAGAATAAACGAAGACCGAGTACGATTTAAATGTCTTGGCCAAGTGTATTTTGCGATTAAAACCGCCGTCATCATAACGGTCCAGCAGTCACTCCCAAACCAAGGCCTGCTCGCTTTTGATATACGCTTCACAGGCATCCCTCTGATCATCAAGGGTATTGTTATTCCATCGGTCGTAGGGTGCAAAACTAATGCTTCATAACCTTTTTTCACACAGGTATTTATGGGGTACTCGGATGAGCGTTGTTAGATCTTCTCTGATGATGTAGTTATTTTTGAGGACTATGGAATAGAAACTATGGCTCATGTTGATCAGAAAAATTGTCATGACACTGGTTACCAGAGGGCAGCCTGTGATGATGCGGATGAGTTTTGAAGCCCTTCTGGAGAGTTACCTTGAGGTGTCTTGCTCAATAATTCGTAGTTATTTGTGTTTAAAGACTTATGTAAAATTGATTACTTATTGATATACTGAATTCTTACAACAAGTTTTGGAAAAACAACACGAAAATGCTATTTAAGCTCATAGGTTACTTTTTGGTTCTTATATTCAGGGGCCGGCAAGCCTTGGTTCTGGAAAATATTGCTCTTCGACAGCAACTGATTGTCCAACAACGCAGTATTAGACGGCACCAAATCAACAATGCCGAGCGCATTTTCTGGGCTTGCTTATCCAAAATCTGGTATAACTGGAAATCTGCTCTCATTATCGTTAAGCCGGAGACGGTCGTTGGCTGGCATCGCAAGGGATTCAAATACTATTGGCGGCGAAAATCCCAGCGGGTAGGGCGGCCGCAGATTGATTCGATCTGATCAAGCTGATTCGTCGTCTCCAAAAGGAAAATCCTCTCTGGTCAGCTCAGCGGATTCAGGGAGAATTGGCGAAATTGGGATATTTCGTCTGCGATAATACCGTGGCTAAGTATATGCGAAAGGCGAAGTCCGATCCCGATCAACGGCAGCGATGGCGGACTTTTTTGAAAAATCACGCGAAACATATCGTCGCCATTGATTTCCTGGTGGTACGAACCTTATGCTTTAAAGCTATTTATGTGTTTGTTGCAATCTCACATGATCGACGTAAAATCCAGCACATCGGTGTTTCTTCGCGTCCGCATTCGCGATGGGCGATTCAGTAATTGCGTGAAACGTTTGCTTTTGATGAAACTACGAAATATGTCATTCGGGATAACGACAAAATATTCAGCGAAGATTTTAAGCGAGCCATAAAACGGTTCGGCCTCAAAGATACGCCGACAGTTCCACATTGCCCTTGGCAAAATCCGATTGCGGAAAGGGTAATGGGCACACTTCGCAGGGAATGTCTTGATTACATGATCATTCTTAATGAAAAGCATCTGAATTCAGTATTGACCGAATTCGTTGTATATTACAATAATAGCCGAACGCATATGTCACTGAGCAAGGATGCCCCCGTCCATCGATCCAAGCAAACCTCTGGCGAAGTTATCAGCCAGCCCATTCTTGGTGGATTGCACCATATCTACCGCCGGGCTGCTTAAGATTTCATAGAAATGCTTGCATCTTCTCAATATAGAACAGTGAATGTCTGCGCCAATGGTGAAAATCCATCGTAATTTACAAGCTTTGCCAGAGAAAAACTACATCAAATCTATCGACTATTACGTCTAAAGGGGTGGTAGTGGGCCAGTATCGTTTTGATGCGCTTAGATTTCCAGTTGAGATGTATTTTTGAGCAAGACACCAGGCTTTTCTGAGAAATTGAGTATAAGGATGGTTACCTTGCTTAATAACCAGTGTGACTGCGGTTATGACAATTATAATATTGAAAAAATTTAATATTTCTCCAGGACGATGTTAATAAATGACCGTAGATTAGCATATTAAGATGGAGATTAATTATGCCGCTAAAAGAAGATGTAATATCGACTGTATTGCAAAAGAAACGTATTCATCTGATTGCTTTTGTGCGAACCATCCTGAAGAGCTATCAGGCAAGCGAAGATGTGTATCAGGAAGTGTCGCTCTATGCGATCCGGAATGCGGACAAGTTTGAAGATACAGACCACCTGCTCAAATGGATATGGAAAACCAGCCGCTTTATTGCCTTGAGCACGGCCAGATCGAATTTGCGTCAGCCCGTCTTGATGGATGAACAGACGCTTGATCTGATGCAGGATTTCTGGCTGGAGCAAGGGGAGGGTAATACGGATAAACTGCAATTTCTTGAGCAATGTCTGGCCAAACTCTCGGAATACGGTAGAAAAGTCATCCACTTACGATATGAAAAGAATTTAAAAGGTGCAAGACTGGCTCAGGCACTGGGGGTTAAAGTGGGTTCAGCCTATGTTGCAGTGAGCAGAATTCATCAGACCTTATCCAATTGTATCAAAAAGATGGCTCGGGAGTTTGATTTATCATGAATAAACCTCATGGATTCAATCAAAACGAAGATTCCGGTTACTTATTGCAACTCGTCTATAAGTATCTGGACGGAATTATATCACCGGAGGAGTTGAGCGAACTTCAGGAAAAAATCCGATCGCAACAGGATTTTCGAAAGCTATTTTTTGAGGTTGTCGTCCAGGACCAATATATTCATGAAATCA
This sequence comes from Sedimentisphaerales bacterium, assembly GCA_028282905.1. Lineage (GTDB taxonomy): Bacteria > Planctomycetota > Phycisphaerae > Sedimentisphaerales > Anaerohalosphaeraceae > 4572-13. The sequence continues at coordinate 13,862 of JANQGW010000202.1, forward strand.
TTTCGACCGACCTTTCAGGGATACGTCGGGATAATATAACATTTCAGCGTGAAGAGGAATTTTCGCACGATGTCTGGCAAGCACTGGCCGAATATGAAAAAAACGCCGATACGATTGAAGTTGTAAGACCGGTCGCAGAGCCTGAATGTATTCCTGTTGAAAAATACCGGGTAGAACGGCAAAAAGTTTCCAAATTCACCATTTTCAGTGCTATTGTGCCGACTGCGGCCATGTTATTACTGTTGCTGTATGTCTGGCTTGTTCCCACGGACCCTCCGATTGTTGCGTCACTGGGATATACCGTTGATGCCGTGTGGGGTCCGTCCAGTCCGAAAAAAGAAGTCGGGGAGGATTTGCGAAAAGGCTCGTATTATCTTGAACGGGGGCTGGCTCAGGTCGTGTTTGACAACGGTGTCAGGGCCACTCTGGAAGGACCTGCGATTTTTGATTTGCACAGCTGCTCAGCAATGGAGCTTATCAGCGGTAAATTAGTTGCCAATGTGAATCGGGATGGGGCAGGATTTTCGGTAAAAACGCCATCAACCAAGGTACTCGATCTGGGGACGGAATTTGGGGTTAATGTTGATGAGGTGACCGGCAACTCCGATGTACATGTGTTCGAGGGCGAGGTGATGCTGTACCCGCGTAACACGGTTAAGAAGATATCGATTCTGCAAGGCAAAGCCAAGCGTGTTGCACTCTCAGGTCAGGACAAAGACATTGCGAACAACCAATATGCGTTTGTGCGTCAACAGGAATTTAATGCAAAGGTGAAGGCCCAGCAGGGCGATTCATATCACCGGTGGCTGGCCTACAGTTATCGGCTTCGGCGGGACCGGTCCCTTGTTGCATACTATACCTTTGAGAGCGTTTCACGTTCACACATGGTTCTGGAAAACATGGCAGCTTCGACGGAAGGTCGTCTGAACGGGTTTTTAGAAAGCATGGCAAACGAAGCACCGGCCACTCAGGCTGAGGGTCGCTGGCCGCAGAAAGAGGCTTTGAAATTTGACCGTCAAAAGAAACAGTTTATCCGGGTTTCCACGGACCCAGCCTTCTGCATTTCGGGCAGTTTGACAGTGGCGGCTTGGATTAAATGTGATGATTTATCTCGGATGGGCATCATTGTGTCGAACCGGGATGAAGGAAAAGTAAACTATCAGATGGGGTGTTTTGGCAAGTTTGAACAAGGGGGTTTGTCAACTCAGAGTATTCAGTTTATTCGTTATAATAAATTGTATGACCAGGAGTATTCTGTTTCCTGGAGGGACAATTTTGAATTCACGAACAAATGGATGCTGGTCGCAGTGACGCACGACAACAAAATAGCGCGTTTTTATCTCAACGGGCAGTTGGTGGGCGAAAAACCGCATGACTATTACGCTGAGCCAGTTCTTGCAGATTTATATATAGGTACTCCACCGAATGTCGGGGGACAGAATTATGATTTCCAGATGTTTAACGGTTTGATGGGCGAACTGGCTATCTTTAAGAAAGTCTTATCAGATATTGAAATCAGAGAGATGTATATAGCAGGACAACCATAAACAGCAGTAAATCGAGTGGGTATAAAACAGAGCCAGCAGCTAACTTTGGCGAGCAGGTGCTGGCTCTGGGCCGAACAACAAAGGCGGTGCCTTTGCATGAGCCTTTTTTATTGTACCTAATAAAACAACAAATTTCAAGTTTTAATGAAGGGAAATTATAGCGATGAACAAAAGATATGGCTTTACATTAATTGAGTTGCTGGTAGTCATTGCTATTATTGCGTTGCTGATGGCCGTGATTATGCCAGCATTAAAATCAGCTAAAATGCAGGCCCAGGCGGCTGTTTGCCTGAGCAACCAAAAGGGGTTGATCCAGGCGTACCGACTATACATCGAGGAGAGCGATGGAGAACTTCCAGGCGCCTATGTGCACCCGGACGCAATGACCAATTCCAGAATTTCCGACCCGTGGGTTCATCCGCCAACGCGAGAGGATGGTTCCATGGCATATTCGCCAGAGACACCGGTAACGTTGAAAGAGCGTCTTCGCGGGATTGAAAACGGGACACTTTACCCGTATATCGAATCTCCCAAAGTCTATCATTGCCCCGGAGATTTACGTTTAAAAAAGGGAACCGGTCTGGGGTTCGGCTTACCTTACCAGATGTATCGCAGCTATAATATCCAAGGTGGACTGAATGGTGAAGAAATCTGGAATAGTCCGACAAATGTCTGTCCGAAAAAGATGGATCAGGTCAAGAAATCGGCAACTGTCTATGTGTTTGTGGATGAATTTTATGACGGCAAATACACCAATTGCAACGGTGGTTCATGGCAACTGGACGGACAGAATAACGGCAACAGTTGGTGGAACGTGATTGCCATGTGGCACCGTGACCGTGGCACCTTGTCATACCTAGATGGGCATGCTGAGACCCTCAAATGGCAGGACCAGCGAACGATTAATTTTGCGGATGAGTATCGTGAAACTGGCGAATATACCCAGGAGAATAACCCGGATCTGGAGATGATGATCAGAGGATATGCGGTGCCTCTGCCGCGATAGACCGGCGGATAATGACACCGGCTTGCCTTCTCGCAGATTTAGAAACGCCGAGAGTTTTGTAGAAGCGGGTGGTAGAAAAAAGATTTGAGACCTGTTTTTTGATGATGTTGTGTGTGAAGATGCTTTGGCCTCTGGTAAGTGTAAGCCGAGGGTAATGGGAAATGTTAATGAATGATTAGGAGTACAGGAACATGAAAAGATTATTGTTAACAAAGGTGTTTCTAGTTGTATTGGGGGCGGGTATTTCACAGGCTGCAATAACCCACATTAGTGCTTCAGGCGGCGATGGCGGTAATACCGTCAATGCCGGAACAGACAGTGCAACAGACTGGTATGTCGGTGGCGGCAATCTGAACAGTGACAACCTGTGGGGTGAGCGCGGCGGCTTTGGGGAAAACGCTGAGCAGATCTATGAGTGTTGGGGTCTGGTAGAAACATTGCCGCAACTTAAGACTACGATTTCCGGATTAATCCCCGGGCAGCCGTATAAGATATGGGTTAACTACGTCCGGTTCGGCTATCCTTCTGGCAACAAACGCGGCGGCATTACAGCAGGTCTGTCGCTGGACAACCTGTACACATTCGACGAAGAAACCGGCAATGATACCATTGCTGGCGGATCGGTGTTGACAGGTTTTACCAATAGTGACCGGGCCGGTTTACGCGGCTATCTTGATCTTGCCGTAGCCGATGCTGGCGGCAATATAGTGATTTATATTGATGGGCTTATCAATGAAGGCGAAGAGCGAGCTTGGTACGATGGCGTCTCGTATGAAGCGTTCATCCCGCCGACCGCGTGGGATCCGGATCCGGCGAACAAGGAATCAGACGTCGAGACCGATCTGTCGGCACGAGCGATCACGGGTGAACTTTCCTGGAACGCTCCTACGGCATATAACGATGCAACTTATGATATTTATTTTGGCACCACTGAGCCGAATTTTAACGATCCTGCACCCTATGGATTGACCCAATTGAACATCGGCGATGCGCAATCAGCAACGAGCATTGTTCCTCCGGTTCTGGACTATGAAACAACCTATTATTGGGTGGTCGATGCCTATGAACCTAATACGGTTCCGATTCTGTATCAGGGCTCCGGGTGGAGTTTCACAACGGCTCCATCCGATTATGCTCCAACTGTAACTGCGGGCAACAACTATATCACGTGGCTGGCCAATCTGCCACAGACGATTAATGGCATGGTTAACGACCTTGGTGAAGGCGATGTAGAGAATGCCGATGTTGCCTGGGAGTGTTCTGTCCCAGCGTCAAATGGGACAGTTAGGGATGGTTAGTGGTTGACACTTCAAGGTATTTCCTGCATGCAGGAA
>JANQGW010000243.1 GCA_028282905.1 Sedimentisphaerales bacterium
CTTTTTATTACGAAGTATGTCCGGCCGGACGTCCTTAGCGACATGGGATTCAATGGCGACTGTCCTCGCATTTACATTCAAACGGCCATTACCTATGATCGGTTTGAGAAGGGGATTATTCCGTATGAGAGCGCGACCCGGGCGTGGATTCAGCGTTATGCAAAAAACCTGGACCATTTTATTCGACTGCATGAAGACGAGGGCTTGCCGCTGTATCCGTTCACGGACATCCTGGTGCTTCCCAAGGAAATCATGGATAAATACGGCAGTGAAATGAAGGACAAAAGAGGGCGTCTGTCCATCCAGTGTCTCATGACGCAGAAAATTATTCGTGCCCAGATCGAGGAAATCTTCCGGCGGTTTCCGAATGTTGATGGGCTGATGACGCGTTTCGGCGAAACATACCTATCCGACACTCCATTTCATGTTGGTACGCGTCCCGTTCATACCATGGAAGATCACACGCTACTGATCAATATTCTGCGTGAGGAAGTCTGCGCTAAGCGGAATAAAAAGTTATTTTACCGTACGTGGGATTTCGGAACATTGCATACAAAACCGGAAAACTATCTTAAAGCAACAAACCCGGTCGAGTCACACCCGAACCTGATTTTCTCGATTAAGCACTCCAATGCTGATTTTCTTAGAGATGTTCCGCTCAACCGAACCCTGGGTATTGGCAAGCATCAGCAAATTGTTGAAGTGTCGCTGATGCAGGCCGGGTGCTATGGCAAAGGCGCCTATCCTTATTACATCGGTAAAGGCGTACTGCACGGCTGGTCGGACATGAAACAGCAGAAAGGGATTGATACACTGGCCCGTGAGGGAAAAATCATCGGTCTTGTCATCTGGCCACGCGGCGACGGTTGGAGCGGGCCGTACCTTAGCAATGAATTCTGGCCGGATCTGAACGGTTATGTTATGCGTGAGTTTGCTAAGCGTCCGGAGTGTAGCGATAAAGAGTTGTTTGAAGAATACTGCGGAACAGAGCTAAAGCTGCATAAAGACGATACCGCCAAACTATACGAACTGTGCTTGTTAACGGATAAAGCGGTTTTCGCGGGTATCCATTCGGAATATTACCATCCCAATGCATGGTATCAGCGTGATGATAAATTTAAAGATCCACCAAGGCTACCGGATCCTAAAAAGATTGATCACCGGAAGATACTGGCTGAAAAAGCCAAAGCAGTGGATGACTGGAAGCGGATTGAAGAGTTGTCCCGGAACATCCACATTCCAAATTCAGCCGACCAGGAATACCTGGAAGTGTCCAGTACGTATGGGCGTATCTATTTCTCGATTCTTGAAAAGCTGTGGAAATTGCGGATTCTGGACAGTGGTGAGGTCAGCGACTACGAAAAAGAACAAATCCGCCAAACCATCAAGGAATATGATGATCTTTGGGGCGAGTGGCAGCAACTTGAGAGGGATTATCCCTGTTGTGCGACGCTGTATATGACCTGCTGGCCACAAACGTGGCCGCCGACGTGGCGTGAGCAGCGTACTTCCAAAGGTGTCACACTGCATCATGATACGGCACTTGTCAGAACATACAGAGAAATGTTAAAGTAAGCTTATGAGTTTCATATACATAGCTCCTCGAAATGACTATCTATCCTTTCCAAATAAAGTCTTTTTAGCTCAGGATAGCGCATTGGGGGAAGTCGCGCAAGAAGAAAATCCAAAAACTTATTGTTGACATTATTGGTAGTCGTGACGGGATGTCAAAAGTGTAGTCTTTTTCAAAAAAAACTTGCGCTATTAAAGTTGTAACGCGATATTGGTGATTGAATTCAGAAATCAAAAGTGTAGGGTTAACATCGCTTTTTAATGAATTTCTGTCTTTGAATTATTCAATGACCCAAGCGATCTAAAAGAGACTACACTTTACTACACTTTTGCGGTTGTATTTACGGGTATTTCTGGGTATTTTTGGAAAAATAGCGATTCGATAAGTCGCTATAAATGCAGTATTTAGCGTAAAGTGTCGGATTTTCGAAAATGGTTTGGGATTAGGAGGTCGTAGGTTCGAATCCTGTCACTCCGATTTCGCAAGCCCTTGTAATCCAAGGGTTTGCGAAATTCATTTTTGACACCATCCTATCGGCTTTTCGCTTAATTTGACAATCACCCTGTGCCACTTCAGTTATCGGGAACCAAGCCCTTCAATTAGACATAGTTATCTTGATTTTTCAGGCTTTTCGTGCGATGTAGTAGTGTTCAGGTTTATCCGGCTTAAATGAACGTAATCTGACAGAAAACGTAAACTTTTAAAGTGGCTCGGGTGTAACACCATTGCTTTCAATATTCAATTTTATGCTGTTGCCATAAAATTTTATAAAAACAGGAAAAATTATTTCTAATTACATTGCATTAGATTCACATCTTAATAGCCGGGATAGGTTTTATCAGGAGAAAGAAGTGCACAATAATGCAGCTAATCAAGATGGCGACTTTTTTGTTCGTCAATTAATGATTCACCGGAAAAGAATCTATGCATTTATTATGGCATTGGTTGGTGATTCATCCGATGCAGATGATATTATGCAGGATACTGCGGCTTTAATGTGGGAAAAGTACTTTCAAGCCGAAGAAATCACTAATTTTCCGGCTTGGGGAATGCGAATCGCCCATTATAAAATTCTTGAATTCCGAAGAAAGAACTATCGTAAAAAGATCCAGTTTGATAGTGAACTGCTTGACAGCATTTCGGAAAAAGCGGCCTCTGTTAATGAAAAGGTAGATATTCGATTTGAGGCAATGAAGCAGTGCCTTTCCAATCTTGATAAGAAATCACGCGAGCTTATTCAGTCGCGTCATCAAAAGGGCCAGACGGTGAAAAATATTGCCAGGCTTTATAATATCCCTCTGCATAATGCATACAAGCAAATATCACGACTTCATCATCAACTTGTTCGATGTATTCGCAGGGCTTTGCGAGAAGAAGGAGAGGTGCTCTAATGTCTCAAGTACCCAGCAAATATCAATTGCTCAGTGAATTAATTCACGGATTATTAGCGGGTGAATTAACTGACGAAAAATGCAGCCAATTATATCAGATGTTGGCGGACGACCCAAAATGCCGAGATTATTATATCGAATATTCGACATTGTGGGCTTTGCTGGATGAGTACTGTGAGAATCAAGGGATAGATGAATTGCCGGACTATGGAACTTCAATTCTCCAGGCTTTTGCAGAAGAAGAAAAAACAGCTCCAGCGATTGAAATTGAGAAAATGATCCCGGAAAGAGTTCCGGTTAAAATACTGAAAATTGAAAAAACTCCTCGTACTGTTAATAAATTTTCCCTGTATTCGACGATTATTTCTGCGGCCGCTGTGATTTTCCTTTTGATCTATATATGGTTTGCTCCTAAAGCAGCCTCGCCAATCGCAACGATTTCCGACAGCATGAATGCGAAGTGGGCAACGAGTGAGTATCCGACTGGTGTTGGGGAACGTTTGTGGGATAACGAGGGAACGCGATGGCTGCAAAAGGGAACGGTGAAAGTCGCATTCGATTACGGTGCGGAGGTGATTATTGAGGGGCCTGCGGAATTCGAGTTGGAAAATGCCAAGGAGATGATATTGCATTCCGGCCGTCTCTATGCAGTGGTTCCTCGCGGTGCAACAGGCTTTACCGTTCAAACGCCATACTCGACCGTTATTGATTTAGGGACAGAATTCGGTGTTGAAGTGGACTTTGACGGCAGTACTGATGTGCATATGTTCACCGGAAAAGCATCGCTCATTCCCGGCAGTATTGGTGAAAAGAAAGAAGGGGTGGAACTGATTGCCGGTCAGGCCAAAACGGTGACAAAGAAATGTGAAGTGCGAGATATTGCCTTTCAGCGAGAAGCATTTGTTCGGAAGATTGATTCTAAACGAGATATTATCTGGCGGGGTGAAGAATTTAGTCTGGCAGATGTTATTGGTGGTGGAAACGGTTTTGGGACGGGTCGTAAGAATGCGTGTATCGACCCTTTAAGCGGAAAAATTGAAATGTCCAGCTTTGATGGTTTTCGCTTGGGGACTGGTGTCTATACGCCTGTCAAGTCGATTGATTCTGTCGATGGTATCTTTGTGCCTGACAAGGGCGATGTGGTCATCAACTCAACAGGCGGGATTTATTCAGGATTTCCTGTTACCTCGAACAAGTTTCATGAGAGCGTCTTTAATGGCCATTATACGAAATCGCTGGGAACGAATCATGAACTTGTTCTCGATGGAAAGCTATGCGGGACAACAGAATATCCATCTATCGCCCTGCACTGTAATCTTGGAATCACATTCGATCTGAGCAAAATCCGGCAGTTGCTGCCGGAGGTGAAAATCATTGCGTTTAGAGCCAGGTGCGGAATTTCAGACAATGCCTATGATGACTACCCGCGAAATACAGAAGAATTCTATGTTCTTGTGGATGGTGTTCTACAGTTTGAATCCGGTAAGATGCTGGCCAATACCCCCGCAAAAGAAATTAATATTGGACTGAAAGACAACAGCCGTTTCTTAACACTTGTCAGTACGGATGGAGATATGAACCCGTCGCATGATTGGGGTATTTTTGCGGAGCCGGTATTGATCTTGGAATAATACGTCAATTTAGCTTTTATTGTTAACACAACCAAAGTGGAAAATCCAAGCGTAGAGGGTCTGGATGATATCAGATAAAAAGATAGAGAGTACATCTTAATAATTGGAGGCGTGAAATGAGTCAAAAAGAGGTGTATGGAGTGAAATTGCAAATCATGTTTTATCAAGAAAGGAAGTGTGGGTTATGAGAACAGTAATGTATGTATCTTTAATAACAATCTTTTTTTCTCTGGGAGGTTTAGCTTCTGCTGCTGAGATTACCTGGATAGCAGAGGATCTCCTGCAGGACACTGTGAACGCTTCAGAAGTGCTGCAGGTTGGTGGACTTGTTGAGGCGTATAACACCGGCGGTGGCCCGGAGACGACCATCAACGGAGTTACCTTTGCTGTTGACGCTGATGGAATCGGCTTTGATACCGGTTCGGCGGGATCTTTGGCCGGGGCGGACATGGGAATTTTTACGGATTTGCTGGACAGTCATGACTATACAGGTGATGGTTCCGGTGCCGTGTTTACACTTTCCGGGTTAGATGCGGGAGTAGGCTATTTGCTGCAGGTGTTTATTGCGGACAATCGCGGCTGCTGTAATGGGCGGGTTCTGTTTTTTGGCGATAATGACGGTGATGGGTCCAATGACTACACCTCAGAGTACGCCACAGGAGATGTCTATAATATCGTTGGGGAATTTGTTGCTGATGCTGAGACTCAGGATGTACAGATTGATATTGTTGGTATCGAGGGCTGGGGCCACCTGAACGGTTATCAGCTTCGAGCAATTTCCGGGATCGCTTCGAATCCCACTCCCGATGACGGTCAGCCTGAGATTCCGGCCGATGTCGATTTGACGTTAAGCTGGGATGCCGGCAGTGACCCGAATGGCGTGGTCGATCCTAACATCACAGGTCATTTTGTCTATTTTGGTGAAGGGACCGAACCGAATGAGCTTATCCTTCAAAACAGTACGGTTCTTCCGGTTGCAATGACTTCTTACACCATTAGCAATACGATGCTGGAAAAGGATACAACCTATTACTGGCGCGTTGATGAAGAGGTTGACAACGGTGGAACTGGTAACGTTAACACAGGTCCGATCTGGAGTTTTGATACTGAAAAGTCTATTGCACAGGTTGATCTCTCTACGCCGGAAGACCAGTTTGTGGAATCTGGCGAAGATGCTGTCTTTGTGGTGGATGCTTCTGATCCGTTAGGCGGCACTTTAACCTACAACTGGTATTTTGACCCGAACATGTTGGTTTCCGGTGACGAAGTCCTGCTGAGTGACGGCCTTGATTATGTGGTAGATGGTAATTCATTGACGGTTTTGGCTGCTGAACTTGCTGATGAAGGAGATTATTACTGTGAAGTCTCCAATTCGACTCCAATTGCGGTTACTTCCAGAATTGCTTCCCTCAAGATCAAGCTACTGCTTGGACACTGGCCCTTTGATGATGATGGTACCCCAGCCACTGCTGCGGACATTTCCGGAAACGGCAATGACGGAACCATTTCCGGGGCGACCTATGTTGACGACGGTGAGGGCGGTAAGGCCTTGAGTTTTGGTGCGGACGGTGACAGGGTAGAATTACCTTCTGTGGCATTTGATCCGCTGACGACTCAATTCAGTATTGCCGTCTGGATGTTTGGCGGCGAAAGTCAGCCGGCGGATGACTTTATTTTCCAGGGGTGGGATTCTGAAGGTGTTCGTACGATCGGTGTCAATGCACCGTGGTCAAACGGGGTACTTTCTTTTGATTTTGCCCCTTACATTCCTCCTTACAATGGCAGACTTGACGGAGACATTACTGAAGATCAGTACAAGGGCCAATGGACCCATTGGGTCTTTTCCCGTAATGTTGATACCGGCGATGTCGCGGTTTATTACAATGGCGTACGCTGGTTCTCCGGAAGCAGTTCGCTTCCGATACCTGGTGTCGCCTCCTTCTTTGTTGGCGTCTTTAATGCAGACGGCGATTATCCCTTTGACGGCATGCTCAAAGACTTCAGACTCTATAATTACGGCTTCAGCGAGGATGATGCTGCCCGGTTGTACTATGAAATGACAGGGGAAGGCGTCTGTAGCAATTCTCCTGAATTTGACCTTGACGGAGACTGTCAGGTGAATCTGATAGATATCTCGATACTGGCGGCTCATTGGATGGAGTGTAATCTGGTGCCGGTGACAAGTTGTCCATAATCGGGTGATGTGAAAGAATCAGGAAATAACCAAACCAAATAAGTGAGGTGACTATCATGTTAAAAATATGGATAAAATGTTTTTTGGTTGTATTCATTCTGACGAGTCCTGTGTGGGCTTATGAAATGGATGTAAATTTCGCGCTTGATGGTACAGCCACGCAGAGTTCAACGAATGAGCCATGGGGTACTGCCGAAGATGCGATCGATGACGACCCAACAACACACAGCCATACGGCGACGCCGGGGACAGATGGATGGTTGGAAGTTGACTTAGGCGATTCATATGATTTGGACAAGATTGAATTGTTGAATCGAGGCAACTGCTGCTGGAACCGCTTAAATGGCGTTGTTCTGAAGGTGCTTGATGCCGGCAGGAGCGAAATTTACGTGGGAACGGCAATCTCCGGTATCTCCAATTCCGGCCCTGCGCAGCTGATTGTTGATGATAATTCTGGTGCCGGCTTTACGGGGGTTCGCTACATCCGCCTTGAGCAGAGCACAAATGAATATTTGTCTGTGGCGGAAGTGCGGGCAATTGCAACGGTTCAGTTAGACGTCATTCCGCCAAACAGCAATCTCATGAAAATCGTGGATGGTATGGTTACGGTCCAGTCTCCCACCAGTCCGTGGGGTGAACCTGAAGATGCGATAGACGGAAATATCAACACAATGTCACACACGGGCGATGGTCCGGATAGCTTTTGGATGGTGGATCTGACCGACCGCTTCAACATTTCATCGATTGAAATCGATAATCGTCTTACCGAGCCTTCGACTCGGATGACCAATCTGACCATAAGAGTGCTCGATGAGAATATGAACTCTGTTTATTCGTCGGTGGTTACTGAAACGGTTGCGCTGGGTGAGACAATAACCAGAGTTCTTCCGACTGGGATCCAAGGGCAGTATATACGTGTGGGGCTGGAAGACGGTGCGGTAAATGCGCAGGGCAACTCATATATTAATCTGCCTGAGGTCCGAGCATTTGGTTCATCAGAGATCGGCAGGGCGACTGATCCGACTCCGGCTGATGGTACGCCGGACATTTCGACCACCACAGATTTAACACTGACCTGGCAGGCGGGCGATGACCCGAATGTGACGGGCCACTTCGTGTATTTCAGCGATAGTCCGGAACCTAATGATTTTGTCCTGCAAAACACAACGGTTCTGCCGCTGGCTACAACGTCTTTTGTCATCGGCAATACCATGCTGGACAAGGACATCACCTACTACTGGCGAGTTGACGAAGAACTGCTTAATGGCGGCGCAGGTTCGGTTGCCAAGGGCTACGCCTGGAGTTTCGATTCAGAGAAGTCTCTGCCTCAGGTCGATCCCACTACGCCGGAAGATCAGTTTGTGAAAGTTGGCGAAGACGCCGTCTTTGTGGTGGATGCCTCTGATCCGTTAGGTGGTACTTTAACCTACAACTGGTATTATGACCCGAATCTGTTGGGCACAGGCGATGAAGTATTGCTGAGTGACGGCCTTGAATATTCGATTGCCGATAACTCATTAACTGTGTTGTCAGTTGATACGGGTGATGCAGGGTATTATTACTGTGAAGTCTCCAATGCATCGGCGATTCCGGTTGTTTCCAGGACAGCGAGCCTTACCCTGCAGGAAATGATTGGTTACTGGCCATTTGACGGTGATGTAACGGATGCTGTCGGCAGCAATGACGGGACCACCGGTGTGAGCAATTATGTCGCCGGAAAAGTTGGCCAAGCCATTCGCTTTGAAGATGCCGGCGGCAATCCCGACCGAACGGAAGCGGATGCAGTCAAGATTCTGACCACACCGTATGATGGAGAGTTTGTCGGCGCGTTTTCAATCAGTTGGTGGGAAATGACCGAGGCTGATGCCAATCGCGATGATTGGGATACCATGGTTGGATTAGGCTATGGTGATTTCCAACAGGCACTGTATAAAGGTACAAATCCGGACATCCATTACTGGAATCTTTACGGCGGTGGAGGTTACACCGATGGCCAGGGCGAATGGATCGACCGGATGCCGAGCTATCAGCGCTATGATGTTTGGCATATGCATGTTGTGACCTTTGACGGCGAGCGTTTCCGAAAGTATATCAACGGCATGGAGATCCCATCACAGATTCTTGAGATCGAAGGTCTCACAGACTTTAATACCACACTGTTCAATGCGACCATGTCATCGCTGCCGAATCCGATCTGGGTGGGCAATGAAGATGACCAGTACGGAACGTTCAATAATGGTTTGGATGCTGCTATCGATGAGTTGAAGCTGTTTAACTATGTCAAGGACGCCGATGAGGTCGCCCAGGATTATGTGGACATTGCCGGCGGGACGGTTTGTCAGTTAAGCCCCGGCCATACAACCGCTCATGACATTATGATCGATGCGCAGATTCTTGATTTCAACAGAGACTGTGTTGTGGATATTTCGGATCTTTCCGACGTCGTCGATGAGTGGCTTGAATGCACATTGTACCCGGCTGAGGCCTGTCCGTAAGTTATAACTGTGATGATACGAGTGCAGAAGAGACTGTCGAATAAGTCTCTTCTGCCTCGGTTAACTGAAAATGACAAGTTAAGAAATAAGAGATAGCAGAGCGTTGTGAAGTGTGTGCTCTAAATTAACATTACAGTGATGAACAGCCTTGAAAGCGTGTTACTGTTGTCAACATTATCTAAAAAAAGCGATCTTGTGGATGGTCCACAAGAACAGAGGTTCGTAAAATGTTTTTTAGGAGTAGGTAAGATGAAAAGATTAAGTTTTGTATTAATGGTTGCGGCTGTGATGGTTGCAGGAAATGCGTTTGCAGCACCGATTACGTGGGATGCCCCTGTGCTTATAACAGATACAACAGGTGGTTCTGAAGTTATTAATTCCGGCAGTGACTTGGTCGAGGCCTATAACACCGGCAGCGGCCCTGCAACAACGATCAACGGAGTTCCCTTTGCTGTTGACGCTGCTGGAATTGGTTTTGATGCGGACTCTCTGGCGTCTCTGGACGGTGCGGACATGGGTATCTACAATGACTTGCTGGATTGTCATGACTATAAAGGTGACGGTTCCGGTGCTGTATTTTCCCTTGCGGGACTCGATGCCGGTACGGAGTATTTGCTGCAGATCTTTATTGCTGACAAACGGACTGCTGCAAGTATCAATGAACGTATTTTGTTTTTTGGCGATAATGACGGCGATACGAGCAATAACTACACTTCACCTTACACTGTAGGTGAGGTCTATAGCATTGTTGGAACATTTACCGCTGATGCCGCGACCCAGGATGTCCTGGTTGATATACAGAATATTGAGGGTTGGGGTCATCTGAACGGCTACCAGCTTCGCACTGTTCCTGAACCGGCTACGATGCTGTTGCTGGGTTTAGGCGGATTGAGCCTGATTCGTCGAAAACGATAAATTTTTATTTTTCCATCTAACTCACAGGATACAGGCGTCCGGCTAAACAGTCGGTCGCCTGTATTCAGAGTTTATGAAATAAGAGTCTTATGAAGTTGAAAACGTTATCAAACAGTAATTAATTGTATTTTTGACAGAGATTTGGGGGGATCAAGTAATGATTGATCTATTTAAAAAATTATATGTTTGTACGGCTGTTGCGACAACGACGCGGGGGCGGGCACCAGATGTATGATACCGGATTTATTCTTGCCGGTTTAATGCGGTCTGGGATGGTGTTACAGAAATGTGATTTGTTCAAGAGGACATAGAAATGATGAAAGCGTTGACAATAGCCCAAAAGAGGATGATGGCTCTTATCCTCGGTTTCAGTATGGTTTTATTATTTACCGGTGTGATTTCAGCAGCTGAAATTACCTGGAGTGCAGAAACTGTTTTGACGGATATGTCAAGCGGCACAGAGGTCATCACAGACGGCGATCTTGTTATCGCGGTTAATGACGGCGGGGGAGCTGCTACGACCATTAATGGCGTTGCTTTTCAGGCGGATGGCAGCGGCCTTGGCTTTGCGAGCGATTCTTCGGGCACTTTAGATGGAAACAGTGCGGGGATTTATGGCACGCTTTTGGATTCCCATGGTTACAATGGTGCTGGTGACGGCGGCGTGATTACTCTGGACAATCTGGAGATCGGACAGGATTACCTGTTGCAATTATTTATGATTGATAAGCGAGGCTGCTGTTCCGGACGCATTATGATTTATGGGGATAATTCCGGGGATACCTCCAATGATTATGTGGTGTCAGAAACGCTCAATACTGCCTATATGATTGTGGGTGAATTCACAGCCGATGCCGTGACACAGGATGTGATGATTGAAATTCAGGGAATCCTGGGATATGGACACCTGAACGGTTATCAACTTCGGACAGTTGATTTAGGCCCACTGTCTCCCGTGGTTGATCCCGGCTATCCCGAAGATGTTTCCGCCAATGCGGCCGATGATGTTACTTTTACGGTTGTTGCCGCCAATCCCTTTGCGGGACATGAAAGCGACGTTTCCTATCAGTGGAAAAAAGACGGCGTGGACTTGTCCAATGGGGCAACCGCACATGGATCGACTGTTTCCGGCTGCACTTCGAGCACATTGGCGATCTCTAATGTTCAATCGGAAGATATCGGCGGCTATTCCTGCCACGTGACTAATACGTACGGCAATACAGAATCTGCCGATTCCCGTACGGCTCAGCTCAGCGTCTTGAGCGGCGGTGGGTTGATCGGGCATTGGCCGCTGGATGATGACTCGACGCCTGCGGTTGCCCAGGATATATCGGGCGCGGGCAATGATGGCGCAATCACCGGGGCGAGCTATGTTTCCGATGGAAGCGGCGGCAAGGCCGTACGGTTTGACGGCAGTGGTGATTTGATCTCCATCCCCTCGGCGGCATTTGATTCGATTACAACGGAATTTTCTATTGCATTCCTGGCCAATGGCGCTGTGCCATCCCAGGAAAGCTTTGTTTTTCAGGCCTGGCAGGGTGGGACTCGTACTGTTGGCCTAAGTTTGCCCTGGACCAATTCCCTTATTTATGATTATGGATTGGGCTGCTGCGGCTATCGTTTGACTTATGGAATGTCCGCTGAGATGGTGTCCGGCCAGTGGAATCTGTGGGTCTTGACACGCGATTCGGTCAGTGGAGAAGTGTCTGCTTACTGTAATGGAGTATTCCTGAGCAGTGTGACCGATTTTGTCAGCATTCCTGATTTCGATTCGTTTTATATTGGTGCTCATAACGGCAACGCTGATTACTGTTATAACGGCATGCTGAAGGATTTTCGTCTTTATGATTACGCCATGGATGAAACTGAGGCGATGGACCTCTATTTTTCAATCTTTGGTTATAAGCCAATGAATCCTCAGCCTCGAAATGAATCGCAAAATACCAGTATTAATCCAGAATTAAGCTGGAGCGGATTTTCAGCGGTGGATTCGTATCGGGTTCACTTTGGGCAGTCACAGAATCCCCCGTTCGTTGTTGAGCAAGGCACGACGACTTATCAGCCGGCGACTCTGGAAAATGAGACGACCTATTACTGGCGTATTGATTCGGTGATTAACGGCGAAGTGACAACCGGTGACTTGTGGTCATTTACGACGGTGATGCTGCCGCCAAATCCGGATGATCTCGGTTTTAATGAAATTGTCTTTATCAAACGAAAGCCCTACTCTTCCGACCATTATTATACGGATATCACTAACGGGACCAGTGCGGATCGTTTCCTGGCGGAAAATGGGATCTATATCTATAATTTAGAAACAACCCAGGTTCGTCCGGTCGTTACTGCGGCTGATCTGCCTGGTGGAACGGGGTTCATCGGTAAATTTACTCTGTCGTTTGATGCGACCAAGCTGCTCTTTGATTTTCGCCAGAACACCTCTTCTGGTTTTCGTATCTGGGAGGTAAATGTGGATGGAACCGGCTTGCGTCAGATCACAACGGCGCCGGCTGACGAAGCGGAAAAAGTCGCACGCTGGGGCGGCGGTTTTCATACCGACGATATCCATCCCTGCTACCTGCCGAATGGCAAGATCATGTTCTCCTCGACGCGCTGTGAACACCGAGTTCTTTGTGGTGGTGGACTTGTCGCGGCGAATCTGCATATCATGGACCCGGACGATCCGGACAGTGTCGAGCAGTTGACCCGCACACCGCTCAGTGAGTTCTGCCCGATGGTTCTTGATGACGGTCGCGTGCTGTATCACCGGTGGGAATATATTGACAAAGGCGCCCGCGTCTCCAAAACTCTCTGGTCCATGAATCCCAATGGTTCCATGTCTCAGGAGGTATATGGATTGTCTGAAGACAGCACGACGGTTTATATGTATCCGCAGCCCGTCCCCGGTGGTAACCAGATATTGGTGTGTGCAGGGACCTGCCATTTCCCCCAAGGGGGTTGCGTGGGGAACATTCTGCTGATCGACTTGAAGGTTGATAACCGCATCCCGCTCTTCGAGCCGGGCAATGCTGTGACGAATATTACCCCGTCGGTCTATGTTGGCCGCAGGGACCAACCCGGCTGGCGTTTTGTTCAGGAAAACGGCAGTGTCATTCATGATCAAAATGGGCAGAGTGGTCATCTTTATACCCATCCTTATCCGGTTAGTGAAAAGCAGTTCCTGGTTTCGTATAAAGTGAATGCCTCTGACCATTATAAAAATGTTCCCGGTGCGTATCAGCTTTACCTGATCGATACCAGCGGTAACCATGTGTTTATCTATAAAGATGAAGACGATACCGTTTCTTGCTGGCATCCGACGCCGCTTGTCTCGCGTGATATGCCGACGGAGGTTTATTCGTTTGAGCATCCTACGTTCGCTGCCAATGAAGAAGCGTTATGTATTGTTTCGAATGTGTATGAAGGGATGGAAGGCGTCGCCCCTGGCGAGGTTAAATATCTTCGGATCAATGAATCTGTGCCACGCTATTGGGACACTCGAAAGACGTGGTCAGATTATGACAGTGCGTCGTGGTCCGCTGCCCTTTGGCCGCGAGTCCAGTGGGGTATTGTCCCGGTTGAGGCGGACGGTTCGGCCTACTTTACCGTTCCGGCGGATCGTGCGATTTTCTTCCAGGCACTGGATGAGAATTTCAGGGAACTGCAGCGTGAGCGAACCTATGTTAATTACAAGCCGGGTGAGATCCGTTCTTGTGTCGGTTGTCACGAGCGTTCGGGTCAGGCACCGCGGTCTATCGCTCACGAAACCCCATTAGCTCTGAAGCGAGCGCCCAGTACACCGGGCACGCAGCCGGGCGAAACGGAGCCGAAACAGGTGATTCATTATCCGACGGATATCCAGCCGATTTTTGATGCGAAATGTATTTCCTGCCACGGCAGTTCAAATCCGGATGCCGGATTGAATCTGACCGGTTCGTTAACCTATCGGTACAGCACCTCCTATGAACAGCTGATGGACAAGCAATTAGCCGGGCCTTCAATTTCAGAATTTATATGGCTGCGTGGTGGTGACCATGGCAATATCAATGGCGCCTACCTGCCGCCCAAAAGCTTGGGCTCTCATACCAGCACTTTGGCTTCTATAGTTCTTACAGAGGACAGTGAGGGTCCACATTACCAATTGCTGAATGAGACCCAGTTAGCTCAATTGTTCCGCTGGATAGACAGTAATTACCAGTTTTATGGCACCTATTACGGTCGCCATCACTGGGACCATCAGTCGGATCCTGATTTCCGACGGAAACCGACGTTTGAAGAGGCAATCAGTCCACTCGCCCCTTCCTGGCATAATTGACAGTAAGATGTCAGCAAGCGTGTGATGATTGTTATGAAATATGGGGATAAATTATAAAGGAAATAAAAGATGAATCGATTAATCTTAATACTATTTTCCGCTGTTCTTTCGTCCAGCCTATTGTTGGCAGATGTCTGTTTGTCACCGGTTGACGTTGTTTATGACGGTGACCAGTTTCTGTATATTGCCGACCATACGGCCAATCAAATTCAACAGTACAATTTAAGTACTGATACTGTTTCCAATACCTATGCCATTAACCAGTCTCCCAATGGCTTGGTGATGCTGCCCGGTGATACAGGTACTTTATATATTGCGGCCGGGTCAATCAATGGGGCTGTTCTTCGATTGAATGTGACGACCGGTCAGATTGAAAATGAAGTAGTCATAGGCCACACACCTATGTCCCCGGTTATTAATGGTCAGACAATGTACGTTTGCAGCCGGTTTGACGATATTGTCGTTGAAATCGATTTGGCGACTCATACCATCACACGTGAAATCCAAATGGTTCGTGAACCGGTTTCCATGGAAATCACACCGGATGGAAGCCAGCTGGTGGTGGGCAATCATCTTCCGTCCGGTCCGGCGAACATTAATGACATCTCTTCGGAAGTGTCGATTGTTGACCTGGGTACCTACGCTGTGACCAATATTCCACTTTATAACGGTTCCACGGGTCTGCGGGGACTGTGTATTTCTCCTGACAGCCAATACGCTTACGCCAGTCATGTCATCGGACGATACCAGATGCCAACGACGCAACTGGATCGCGGCTGGATTATGACCAATGCGTTCAGTATCATCGACATTGCCGGCCAAAATCTGCAGAACACGATTCTGCTTGATGATGTTTACTTGGGAGCAGCCAACCCTTGGGCAATTGACTGTTCTGCTGAAGGGCAATATCTCTGTGTGACCCATGCCGGAAATCATGAAATGAGTATCATTGACCGCGGCGGCTTACACCTCAAATTGGACAACCTCGCCGCAGGTACTGCGCCGGTTGGCGGTTTTTCAGAAGTGTCGGAAGATGTTCCGATGGATATGGGTTTCCTTGCTGGGCTGCGCAAAAGAGTTCCTCTGGGAGGATTGGGCCCGCGTTCGATGGCGATAGTTGGCAGCCAATGCTATGTTCCGGAATATTATTCAGACACACTGAGCACGGTTAATCTGACCGAGGCAAAGCCGCAATTCGTTTCTGTTCCATTGGGGCCGACACCGCAGATGGATCTTGAGCGGCGGGGGGAGTTCTTTTTTAATGATGCGTCCCAGACTTTTCAAAAATGGCTCAGTTGTGCCAGTTGTCATCCGGACGGCAGAAGCGACAGTCTTAATTGGGATTTAGGCAATGATGGATTGGGCAGCCCTCGCAATGCCAAAAGCCTGTTGATGGCTCATTATGCACCTCCGACAACCATTACCGGGTGCCGGCCGGATGCTTACGCTTCTGTTCGAGCAGGTTTTAAGTTTATTGAATTTGTCGATCGTCCAGAAGAGGATAATCAGGCTGTCGATGAATATCTGCTGAATCAAGAGCCTCTGACAAGTCCGTATATGGCATCCGGGACTCTCAGCGTTTCAGCCTGGCAGGGAAAGTATTTGTTTTATCAAAGCGGCTGTGCCAGTTGCCATTCCGGAACCTATTTTACCGACATGAAAAAGTATGATGTGGGTACCGGTCGTTTTGCCGGTGAATTGCTTGACACCCCCACATTGATAGAAGCCTGGCGAACAGCTCCCTATTTACAGGATGGTCGTGCGGCAACCATCATGGAAGTGTTGACAACCTATAATCCCGGAAACCAACACGGCCTGACATCTCACCTGACTCAGCATCAGTTAGAGTGTCTTGAAGAATATGTTTTGAGTCTCAGCGTGCGATCGCGTAAGAGCGATATTGACGACGACGGTGAAATCAATGTCGATGACCTGGGTTTGCTGGTTGCAAGTTGGCTTGAGGCGGATTGCGGTTTGTGTGATTTTGCTGATTTGGATGGCGACTTCAAAGTTGATTTATATGACTATTCAGTCTTCTCAAGAGATTGGTTGGAATAAACAAAGGAATGTCGAAAGTATTGGGAAAGGAAAGAGATGTTTAGGGATAATAAAGTGTTGATGATGGTGCTTGCCTTGTTCGCGATGGCACCATCGACTGTGTTTGCGATTGGCGGGGGAGACTTAAATCCGGACTTGCATGCGCCGACAGAGCAGGTGGAACAGTTTCTGGATCTTCGATTGGGCCTGAGTGTCCATTGGGGTCCTTCGTCTCATGGAGGGGAGGAAATCAGCTGGTCACGCGACAGAAAAATCTCCAAAGAAGAATATGACGGCTATTACAAAAAGTTCAACCCGGTCAAATTTGATGCGGAACAATGGTGTGAATTAATGAAGCAGTGGGGCTTGAAGTATCTGCTGCCGACCGGAAAACATCATGACAGTTTCACATTGTGGTTTTCCGATTACACCAAGTATGACATGGAGAGCACACCATTTAAGCGGGACTTGATGAAAGAACTGAGTGATGCCTGCAAAAAGAATAATATTCTCTTTGGTTCCTACTACTCAAACCTTGACTGGTATCACCCTGATTATAAGCCGCAAAATTTCGGCGGGCCGGGCAAATTATTTAAGACGTATCCGGACAGCCCGAATCTGGATCGCTACTGGGATTTCATGGAAAACCAGGTAATTGAGCTGATACGCGATTATGATTGCAGGGTGATCCAGTTTGATGGTGAATGGGATAAGACGTATACGCATGAAATCGGTGCCCGCATGTACCGGAAATTCCGCGAACTGGACCCGACAGTCATTTTAAGCAGTCGGGTTGACAGAGGCAGAATAGATGCCGAAAAGAAGGGCTACTGGGACAGAAAGAAATTTGCCGGTGATTATGAAGAACGGGAACGCGTCGTTAATCACGGCAATTCCGTATTGGGATGGGGTGCCCACCCATGGCAGGGATGGGTGACGATTGACAAAACTCAATGGTCGTGGAATCCCGATCCGGTTTTATTGAATGTGGAAGAATTGGTTTTGGATATGATCCAGACTATCGGCAATAACGGTAACTACTGTATCAATTTAGGCCCCAGACCGGACGGATCGTTCCATCCGCAGCAGATTGAACTGATGAATCAATTTGGCGAATGGGTCCGTGAACACGCCGAGGCGATCTACGGTACACGCGGCGGACCTTTCCTGCCGGCAAAAGATTTTGTTTCGACACGCAAAGGCAAGTATGTCTATTTGCATTTCCTCAATGGTAAATCCAAGGTTGTTTTATCTCCAATCAAAAGCAAAATATTGGAAAGCAAGGTCTTGGGAGGGGGTGCTTCGGTCAATATTAAACGAACGAATAAGTATATCGAAGTTGAGCTTCAGGGAGACAGCAGTAAATTGGACACGATTGTCGTGTTAAAACTGGATTCCGATTCAATGGAGCTTGACCCTGTCATAACATTAACTGAATGGGAACTGGGTAAATACGGCCAGTGGATTTCTCAGAAAGCAATCTATGAAGCCAGTTCACTTTCCAAAGAATGGAATAACAAAGCAGATAATCCTCTTTTACTCAATGGCGATTCTCTGACGAGCGAGTGGGCTTTTCATTCCGATGAGGAGGCAAATCCCAATATTGTCATTGATCTGAAGCAAATTGCGGAAATTAAGGCATTACAGATAGAAAACCGTACCGGCGCATTTTCGAAAAGGGCTGAGAATTTGACGATTTGGATTTCAGACAACAAACAGGACTGGAAGCAGATTTGGCAAACGAAGAAAGTAAAGGAGAGCTGGGATGTATTTCTCAGGAATCCATCAACCGGTAAAGGCCGGTTGGCTCGCTATCTGAAGTTGGGGGTGAAGTCCAGGGAAAAAACGTATATGCATCTTCGAAGTGTTAAGGTTTACGGAGAGGTCAAAAACAGGAGATAGCTTAATGTCAGTTCAGTATTGTTAATACAATAAAAGCCGAACAAAATTATAGATGTGACAATTATTTTGGAGAAGATCAATGAAGACTAAAAAAAGAACTAAGGCAGCATTTACACTTATCGAACTGTTAGTAGTTATCGCGATCATTGCACTATTGATGGCGGTGATTATGCCTGCACTGAAAACAGCAAAAAGGCAGGCTCAAGCAGTTGTATGTCTTGCACATCTTAAACAGGTGACAGCCGCCTGGTACCTCTATGCGGACGAAAATGAAGGACAAGTTGTAGGTTCCAGGAATAGTTTAGATCCCTATGATTCTTTTGGTTTTCGCAGCAGCAAAGAGACGGCGCCGTCGTATTCGTGGGTTTGTATGCCCCAGTCCAAAACAGGTCAGGAGAAGCTTTACGGTTCAACGGTAGAAGAGAAAAAGATTGGCATCGAAAGAGGACTGCTCTGGCCTTATATGGAGGCAATGGATGTTTATCACTGTCCCGGCGACACTCGATATCGAAAACCAGCGACTGGCAGTGGATTCAGCGGTATGGGAGGATACCGGAGTTATTCAGTGGTTGGTGGTGTCAATGGTGAAGAATGGGATTTTTATACACGGCTGAAAAACATTAATCAACTTAAGAATCCGGGCGATAAGTATGTTTTGCTTGAAGAGGCGGATGGACGTGGGTTCAACATCAATGCATGGATTTTAGATCCGGATATGAATACCAGAGAGGGCTGGGTGGATCCGGTGGCAATCTGGCACAATGAGCGGAGTAATCTGGGTTTTGCCGATGGACATGCGGAAAAACATCGCTGGGTAGATGAGGAGACGATTGAAGCAGCAAGGGAAGGGAAAATAAACACACCTGTCCAGCTTGGTGACACTGATATTGAATATATGCGGCGTTTTTATCCCTATGACCAATTGCGATAATGTTAGACAATGATTGCGCAAAAGTCAGTGTGTCTCTTTAATGCTTGAGTTTTCAAACGGAATTGATTGCAGTGGGAAAATAATGGATAGGTATCAATGTAGTATGAAGTTTTTTGTGTTTTTGTTATTTGCTATTAGTTTGTGTAAGGCCGGCGTGGTGGAATATCCGCAGACGGTGGAGATCAAAGAAACGGATTCTGCCGCCGATATCATTGAAAAGGCTGCCAGTGTTCGACCCTCGGCCCGTCAGTTGGAATACCACCAGGAAGAGTTTATTGCCTTTATCCACTTTGGTCCGAATACCTTTACCGGCGTTGATTGGGGCAACGGCAAGGAATATCCCAAAGTTTTTAATCCGCCGGTGGTGGATACCGACCAGCGGCTGGAATTTTTCGGCCAAAAGCACAAGGCCCGTTACTTCCGACTTGTCTCCAAAACCGGCGCCGCCGGCAAGCCCTACGCCGCCATGGCCGAACTCGAAATCTTCGCCCATTAGAGCGTATTATCCCAATGACATGGATAATGACTGTTATGAATGTGCAGTCTTGAATAAAAACTATAATAGATGGAATCGGTGAGGCTACGTATGGATTTAAACTTATTAGCAAGCACTGGGATACAAATTGGAACAATTGATTTTGTTGTAATCGGTCTATATTTCGTCATGGTTGTCGGAATCGGTTTGTGGTCCGGTCTTAAACGCCGTGGTGAAACTGAGAGCAAGGGCTACTTCTTAGCTGGCGGATCGCTAACATGGCCATTGATTGGGCTGGCACTTTTTTCGACGAATATTTCAACGATCCACATGGTAGGATTTGCCGAAGAGGGCTATGTGAACGGTCTGGCGCATGGGAATTTCGAATGGATGGCTCCTTTTCTGCTGATTGTTCTGGCGTTATTTTTCGCTCCGTTCTACCTGCGCTCAAAGATTGCGACTCTCCCTGATTTTTTGGAGCAGCGGTATTGTGGGAACTGCCGCAACTGGCTGGCTGGCTTGTCCATCGTATCTGCGATTTTTATTCATATCTGTTTTTGTCTCTATACGGGCGCGGTTGTTCTTAAAAGCCTTTTTGGAATTCCTATTTGGCATAGTATTATTATTACTGCCGTTCTTACAGGGGTCTATACGATCGTGGGCGGTTTGATGGCGGTTGTGGTTACTGGGGCTTTGCAGACGATTATTTTGCTTGCCGGTTCCATTGCGATTACAATTGTTGCGATGAATAAAGTTGGAGGTTGGGAAGGCCTGGCTGCGAATATTGAACCGGTTAAGTTAACGGTGTTACGCGGTCCGGACGACCCTGCTAATCTTCCCTGGCTTTCAGTGTTTCTAGGGTATCCCGTTATCGGCCTGTGGTATTGGTGCGCGGATCAGACCATTGTGCAGCGAGTTCTGGGCGCCAAAGATGAAAACCATGCACGTACCGGCCCGTTATTTGCCGGTTTTTTGAAGATTCTGCCTGTCTTTATTTTCTTCTTGCCCGGAACGGTTTACCTGGCGCTGTCAAATCAGGGCATATTTGAACCGCTTGAGAATACCAAAGATTGTTATGCGTATGCGGTTACGAATCTGCTGTCTCCCGGCTGGATTGGACTGATGGTTGCGGCATTGCTTGCTGCTTTAATGAGTACGGTTTCGGGAGCGCTGAATTCGATTTCAACATTATTTAGCTTTGATCTTTATAAACGCTGGAAGCCGGACACGCCGGATCATAAACTGGTCCGGATCGGCCAGGTTGCAACGTTTGTGGGAATGCTTGTCGCGGTTGTGTGTACAGGGTACGTCGAGAAGTTTCCCACCCTCTATCAGGGTATCAACGCGGTGATCAGCTATCTGGCTCCGCCGATTACGACGGTCTTTGCGTTTGGCGTATTTTGGAAGCGTTCATCGAGTGTTGCCGCTCTTTCTACATTGATATCCGGCTCGCTGTTTGGGATGTTTATTTTTCTTGCGGACATTTACAGTGAGCATACGGGATGGACTGTTCCCTATATGTATTCTGCCTTTTTCCTGCTTGTGGTCTGCACGATTAATATGCTCATTATGTCTCTGATCTATCCGCATCAGCATACGGAGCAGAGTATTAAACTGGTCTGGGGCAATCCGCTGGATGCACTCCGGTCCAGGGGATGGCAGGGACTCGGAAATTATAAGGTGCTTTCTGTTGTACTCTTTGTTGTGATGCTGGTCCTGTATGCCATCTTTGCCAATGAATCAACACTGCGGTTTTTCGGCTTACTTAAATAAGCTGATTTGAAAGAACCCGGCATGTCAATTGAGAATAGGGAAATGACAATAAGAAAGGGATTCTGAAAATGAAAAATGTTTGGAATGCAATGCTGTTGGGTCTGCTTCTGGTTGTTGGCTGTTCTCTGGAAACAAGGCCGGTTCATAGAAAAGCGTATGTTGCGATGATTCCATCGGAAAATATCACTGAATGCAGAAAACTCTATGCCGATTTGCAACCGGAAATCACAGAGCAGTTCCGAAAATGCGACATTCAAAATGATGTTGTTTATCTCGCTGAAGTTGAAAAAGGAGAGTATTATCTCTTTAACTATGTTGAATATACTGCTGATGATTTCAGTCAAGAGATAAAGCCGTGGCTGAAAAGCACAGAACCGTTAGCGAAACCGCTTACAGCTGGCGATGACGGCCAGGTGTGGAGTGAATGGGAAGAAGTTTTTCATCTGAAAGGTAAAGATCGCGATAGAACACCGGTTAGACACGGCTGGATTATCGGGATGAAAAGTGAGTTGGAGGCGAGAATCGCTTATGAGCAGCTCCATGCTGCCCCATGGCCGGGCGTGGTAAAAATGCTCGAAGAATGTAATATACGGAATTATTCCATATACATGGGCGAATTGAAAAAAGACAAATACCTTCTGTTTAGTTATCTGGAGTATGTTGGCGATGACTTTGATGCGGATATGGCGAAGATGGGGGAGGATAAAGTAACACAAGTCTGGTGGACTTATACCGATCCTCTTCAGGTCCGTCTTCCCTCACGAGAAGAGGGCCAGCATTGGTCAACCGCGGAAGAAGTCTTCTCTTTAGAGTAATCTACACAAGAGAACATTAATGCAAACTTTCATTATAACAGTGAAACAATGAAAGCGATGCATTAAACCGAAGTATTAAGCTAAGATTTGATAGAAAGGATAGTCATAGATATGACGTCAAGAGAGCGTGTTTTAGCAGCCATCAATCAGACGGAACCGGATAAAATTCCGATTGACATGGGAGCGACACCCAGTTCCGGCATCTCGGCGATTGCCTATACGAATCTTAAAAAGCATCTCGGTATAGACAGCGGAAACACTCGAATTTACGATGTCGTTCAGCAGTTGGCCCAACCCGAAGAGGTGGTGCTGGACCATTTTAGCATTGATGTTGTGGATATTGGGCGGACATTTAATGATCATGACAAACATTGGTATGATATTCACATGGCTGATGGACAGGCGGCTCAATACCCGGCCTGGTTTAAGCCGATTCCTAAAGAGGATGGTTCCTTTGAGGCTGAAGTCGATGGAAATGTGATTGCCAAAATGCCTGCGAGCGGAACTTTTTATGATCAAGCATGTTTTCCATATCTGGATGGCTATCCCAGTGACTATAAAAAACTACCCGAAGCGATGGGAAAGGTTCTCTGGTCCGCGTTAGTCCATAGCCCTTGGGATCATGTCCAGGAGGTGGATTTCTGGCGACAACTGCGTCAGCGAACGCTGATGCTGCGTGAAAGTACAGATCGGGCGTTGATGATTGTTTGCGGCTGCAATTTATTCGAATGGGGCACCTTTCTGCGCCGTATGGATAATTTCATGATGGACGTCTTTGCCGATCAGGACAACGTCAGAAGGCTATTGGAAGCATTAATGGAAATCCATCTGGCGACCCTTCAAAAGGTCTGTGTGGCTATAGGAGATATTGTTGACATCCTGCGTTTTGGTGATGATTTGGGGATGGATTCCGGGCCGTTTATGTCGCCGGAGATTTACCGGGAGCTTTTCAAGCCTCATCATGCGAGGCTCAATGAATATGTTCACCAAAACAGTCAGATGAAGACCTTTATCCATAGCTGCGGTTCGATTTATAAACTGCTGCCGGATATGATTGAGGCGGGCTACGATATTCTCAACCCCATTCAGACCAATTGCGTGGATATGGACCCGGTGACGCTGAAAAGAGAGTTCGGTAAAGATATTACCTTCTGGGGCGGCGGCTGCGATACCCGGCATGTCTTAAATAACGCAACCCCACAGGAAGTCAAAGATCATGTTAAAGAACGTCTCGATATCCTCTCGCCCGGCGGAGGGTTTGTCTTTAACACTGTTCACAATATCCTGCCGGAAGTACCCCCGCAAAACATCGTCGCCATGTTTGAAGCTGTTGGTGAATATAAGGGATAGAATTGAGATGTTTAAAATTGTTTCAAAAGGGAATTGAAAAATGAAAAAAGGTTTTATTAAAGTTCAAGCGATTGTATTGTTATTGATGATATCTTCTGTATTTGCATCACCTCCAGCTCCCTACGGCCCTTTGCCGAGTGAGGCACAATTGCAATGGCATCAACTGGAGCAATATGCCTTTTGTCATTTTACCATCAACGCCTTCACCGATAAGGAATGGGGATACGGTGACGAAAGTCCTGAGCTTTTTGATCCGACGGATTTCGATGCCGATGAAATCGTGCAGGTTGCAAAAGCTGCCGGCTTGAAAGCGTTTGTCCTGACCTGTAAGCATCATGATGGCTTTTGCCTGTGGCCGACCAAAACAACCGGTCATAATATCAGTAAAAGTCCATGGAAGAACGGCCAGGGTGATCTGGTTAAGGAGTTCTCTGATGCGGCTCGTCGTCACGGATTAAAATTTGGTGTTTATCTGTCGCCTTGGGATCGTAATAACACGCATTACGGTACGCCTGAATACATCAACGTTTTCCGAGCACAATTAACCGAATTATTAATGAACTATGGCGAGATATGTGAGATATGGTTCGACGGGGCCAATGGTGGTGATGGTTATTACGCTGGTGCCCGCGAAACACGCAAAATAGACCGCTCAACCTATTATGATTGGGAAAATACATGGAAGATTTGCAGAAAACTCCAACCCAATGCCGTGATCTTTTCAGATGTCGGTCCGGACATCCGTTGGTGTGGCTCTGAAAGTGGTTTTGCAAAGTACCCATGCTGGGCAACCTATACGCCGGTAGGACTGGATGGAAAAAAACCGGCGCCTGGAGCCGTTGAGTATAAACGCGGACTTCATGGAACCGTTGACGGTAAGTACTGGCTTCCGGCTGAAGTGAATTTCCCCGTTCGGCCAGGTTGGTTTTATCACAAGAGTCAAGATTCCAAAGTAAAAACCCCCAAGCAGTTGCTGGATCGGTATTTTTCTGCGGTTGGATTCGGCGGGTCTTTCTTCCCGAATCTTTCGCCGGACCAACGCGGCAGATTGCATGCGAATGATGTTTATGCATTGACAACATTCGGTAATATCATTCGAGAACTCTATTCGAAAAACTATGCTGAAGGAGCAACAGTTAGTGCCGGTGTTATCCGTAAGGCCGGCTCGGGAGAAGATTATTCTCCGTCGAATGTCCTGGACCGTGATATTGAGACCTATTGGGCGACACCGGATGGAACCAAGTCGGCAACAGTGACTGTAGAGTTAGACGGCGTTCAGCAATTTGATGTTATTCGTCTTGGGGAACCCATCCATTTGGGACAGCGTATTCGAAAGTTCATTGTGGATGTACGTGTCAATGGTCAGTGGCGGCAATGGGTTAAAAACGGTTCATCAGTTGGCGCTCATGTGCTCTTTAGAAAAGATGTCGTTTCTGCGGATGCTGTCCGAATTCGCATCCTTGAAAGCGCTGCTTGCCCATTGCTGAGTGAAGTTTCGCTCTGGAAGTTGCCGGAAGAGATTCCCGACAGCCTTCCTGTGGCATCGAACGCAAAGAAAATATCTAAAAGTCAATGGACAATTAAATCAGATAGCACAGAGAGAAATGTGTTTGACGGCAGAGCTGACACGTTTTGGCGATCAGACAGCGGTACTGTAAAACCGCCGCAAAAATCAGCCTCTCTTGTGATTGACCTGGGCAAGGTTGAGTCTTTTAGTGCTATTGAGATTCTGCCCCGGCAGGATGGTTTGGCCGATGGGGTGATTGACCAATATTGCTTTCAGTGGAGCATTGACGGTGACACATGGAGTGAGTCGCTTAAGGGCGAGTTTTCTAATATTCGGAACAATCCGATTACCCAGACCGTATCACTGAATAAATCTGTTTATGCACGTTATTTGAAAGTCACGGCTTTGCGTGTGCTGGAAAAAGATTTTGCAACGATTGCGGAAATATATCTGGTCAAATAATTGTTGCTCGAACAATATCGGGATAGGATTGCCAAGGTAGAATTACAAGCGTCTGAGATATGAAGTTTCTGGATGTCTATTGAAGTGATTTAGCACTTGTTGTCCATGTAAATTGCTGTTACTCTTTATCTTGGTGAAAGTACTTATTGTTTTATAGGGATTTGTCACTGATATTACCAACGAGACTGCGCAGGTGTATTTGAGGTCAGCAATACCCAAGGCAGTTTTGGGTAAATGGTACGGGGGTGTGAGATAATGGCTCTGCTGGCGACCTTATGTATTTGCAATTCAGTTATTGATGTGCTTCTTAAAAATAGTACAATTTAAAGTGAGAGTATAATCAACGGATATGGTATATATAAACCTTAGATTTAGAAACTGCCCAAAAGCCTCAGTCGTTCGGTTATGAGGTTCACAGTGGGTAATGACTGATTAGTGGCGCTGACAGTCTTTATAGATTTGCGTAATAATGGTAAGCATGATCTTTACGATGAGTACACAATTTTCTTACGGGGAAATAGAATGAGAAAAAGTACTGCTATTGTTTTCGTCATGATGGTCTCCGTATTTTCCAGCTCTTGGGCTCAGCAGGTATTTTACGTATCGCCGGAAGGCCGTAATTCCGGTACGGGGGCTGTCGATAAACCTTTTGCGACGTTGGAAAAGGCTCGTGAGACGGTAAAATTGTCGGATGCCGAAGGAGAAAAAAAGGTTTATTTGAGAGGCGGAACATATTACCTCTCAGATACATTTGTTCTGACCTCAGAGGATTCCGGGACGGCGGATCATCCCGTGACCTATCAAGCCTATCCCGGTGAAGAAGTGATAATTAGCGGCGGCACAAAGCTGCAACTGAAATGGCGACCATACTCCGGGGGGATTTATCAGGCTCAAACGCCGACGCAGATGACCATTGACCAGTTGTTTGTAAACGGCAAGCGAAGGCATATGGCACGGTATCCCAATTATGACGAAAACGCACGACCTTACAATGGCGCGGCAGCGGATGCATTCAGCCCTGCACGGGCGGCAA
Source organism: Sedimentisphaerales bacterium (assembly GCA_028282905.1). GTDB lineage: Bacteria > Planctomycetota > Phycisphaerae > Sedimentisphaerales > Anaerohalosphaeraceae > 4572-13. The sequence continues at coordinate 26,797 of JANQGW010000243.1, forward strand.
AATGGGGCAATCCTGAAGGGGGTATATCCATGCGATGCACCGTGCCCACTGGGGAGGATACCATTATCGAATTACAGGAAAAAACGATAAAAACGAAGTGACATACGAGGGTGGATGGCAAAATAATCGACAAATGGGAATGCATAAGAATGATCGGTTTGTTGAAAATATCTTTGAGGAGCTTGATGTCCCCGGAGAGTGGTACCATAATGCCGAAACCAATACGTTGTATTACTATCCGGACGCGGGAGTGGATGTCACGAGAGCCGTTTTTGAAGTTGTTCGCCTCAGTCACCTGATTGAGTTCCAGGGCACAAAAGACAAGTCGGTGAGCAATATCTCGATTACAGGGATTACTTTCCGACATGCGGCAAGAACATTCATGGAAACAAAAGAGTCGCTGCTTCGAAGTGACTGGACAATCTATCGCGGCGGGGCAATCCTTTTTAACGGGGCTTACGATTGTACGGTAAGCGATTGTGAATTCGACCAACTTGGCGGAAATTCAATTTTTGTCAACAATCATAACCGACGAATCACAGTCCGCCGCTGTCATATTCACGGCAGCGGGGCAAGTGGGATTTGTTTTGTTGGAAGTCCGGATTCTGTGCGAAATCCGCTGTTTGAATATCACCAGCAGCAAAGTTATAAGGATATTGACAAAACCCCCGGCCCGAAGTCGGGTGATTTTCCTGCCGATTGTCTCGTCGATGATTGCCTGATACACAATGTCAGTGTTGTGGAAAAACAGGCGACCGGCGTACAGGTTTCAATGTCTAAGAATATTACAGTGAGACACTGCTCGATTTACGACGTTGGCAGAGCCGGGATCAATATCAGCGAAGGTACGTTTGGCGGCCATGTCATTGAATATTGCGATGTTTTCGATACGGTTCGCGAAACGGGCGATCACGGCAGTTTTAACTCCTGGGGGAGAGACCGTTTCTGGCACCTTAAGGATGCGCCGGAATCAGAATTGCCCAGTTTGGCACTGCTGGATGTAGAAAAAATATTATTCGAAACAGTCGGTGGCGATGTGACCGCGGCTGGGATATCGACTTGGATGATGGTCCCAGCAATTACCATATTTATAACAATTTGTGCCTGAACGGTGGCATCAAACTTCGCGAAGGATTTCAACGTATTTGTGAAAATAACATCATGGTCAATAACTCGTTTCATCCGCACGTGTGGTATAAAAACAGCCAGGATGTTTTCAGAAATAATATCGTTTTCACAGAGTACAAACCGATTCGTGTGCCCACGCCATGGGGTAAACAGTGTGATTTGAATGTCTGGCACAATCCCGGCATGAAGGATACTTCGCCTGCTGTCCAGCTGCAAAAACAAAGTGCCCTCGATGCGGGTTCAATAATTGCGGATGCAATGTTTATCAATCAGGCAGGAGGCGATTATCGTGTGAAAGAGGACTCGCCTGCGATAAAACTTGGTTTCAAAAATTTTGCGATGGATAAGTTCGGCGTACAGACTCCGAAACTAAAATCAATTGCGAAAACGCCTGTGTTGCCTGCGAAATGGACAAAGCCGCAGGTGGTCATGGGGGCGTCAGCCATTTACTGGCAGGGGGCATCGGTCAAAGAACTTTCCGGTGAGGAGTTTTCAGCGTTTGGCGTGAGCAAGGAACAGGGAGGCATTCATCTGGTTACAGTGCCGGCGAAATCTTTTGCAGCGTTAGCTGGTTTCCAGAAGGGCGACTTAGTACAAACGATTAACGAGAAGGCTACGAAAACAACAACACAACTACTGCAGCTTACCAACGAGGCAAAAGGGCAGCCGTTGGAGATTCAATATGTCCGCGGCCAGAAAAGCCGGAAAATGGTGATGACGAATTATGTATATGTTGAGTCAGAAGGTACCCGCAGCGAGTTCAAAAGAATTCCCCTTCTCGGTAGCTCTCCAAAACTGGCAATTGAAGCGATAACGACCGCACCCGAAACAAGCAATCAGCCTGTTGCGGTTTTATACGACGGCAAAATCGATCAAAACTATGGGCCGGTATTCCAAAATGGGACGAAGAACGGAACGTATATAATTGACCTTGGAAGGATGAAACCAATTAAAGAAATCAGGACTTTTTCATTTGATATGAACGGCAGCAGGGGCAGTCAGAAATTTACCGTTTTTGGTGTCACAGACAAGAACGCAAAACCCGTTCCGATTGCAATGGTCAATGTAAATGCCCGTGAGGGTGACAAGTATGTTGCTTCGAAGATTGTGACTGCGGGCCGCAAAAAACTGGGCAGTTACCGGTGGCTGCACTGGGTGGTAGAACCTGTTACCCGGTTAAACGAAAATACCGCATTTCAGGAATTCCAGATACGTTAGTTTCGCTCCGCAGGAGTCTGACAGTCGAAGGAATGCGGTTTACCAGTGCCTGTTCACCGCCTAAATGCATACCGACACAGGTAAAAATGTCCCAAGCGGTCTAAAGAGGCTACACTTTTGCAGTTGTATTTACAAGTATTTTCGGATATTTCTAAAATAGCGAATCGATAAGTAACTATAAATACAATATTTAGCGTAAAGTTTCAGAATTTCGAGAATGGTTTTGGACTTAGGGGTCGGAGGTTCGAGTTCTGTTGTTTCGATTCTTAAGTCACTGCAGTCTAAAGACTTAAGGTTTCGGAGCGTTAAATAGGAGCGTTAAACTTTCTGTTTCAAATTTTCAATGCTAATTTGCAGTAGCCTTGCGCTATTGTACCGCTAACCCATGGACTTTTTCGTCGGGGATTTTCTAAACTTGATGTACTGCGGTGGCGGAATAGGTAAAAGCGACGGCAATTTTCTGCCCGATTATTCTATTATTATCGCTTTTAGCTTTTCTGTGTTTTTTTTCATTATTTTGGGCTAAACCGCTTTTTACATTCTATTGTAGTATAGAGGAGTGAGAGTTGTATTGTGGATGATGCTAAGGTAGAATGGATAATGAAATGAGCGATAATCTGGAAAACTCGTCAAACATGGGCGAACGCTCCAAAACAGAACTGTTTGTCAAACTCCTTACGTCCAATCACCATCGGATCTATGCTTTTATTCTCTTTATGGTTCCCAATGATTCTGATGCTGACGATTTGATGCAGGAAACTTCCAGTATATTGTGGGAGAAATTTGCCCAGTTTGTGCCAGGGACGGATTTTGCCGCCTGGGCAATGACAATTGCAAAATATCGAGTATTAAATTCTCGCAAGAAGAAAAAACTGACGGTGCCGTTGAGTAATGATGTGATCGATTTACTTGCAGGAGAAAGTGAAAAAGTACTGGATGAGAGTAACGAGCGGTTTGCGGCGTTGAGAAAATGTCTGGCCAAGCTGGACAAACGGGAGATGCTGTTTGTGAAAATGCGTTATAAAGACGGGTTTTCCGCCCGGATCATCGGCCAGCGGATAGGGGCTTCCGCAAAAGTAGTCTATCGAAGTGAATCGAAAATTATTGGGCTTTTGGCACGGTGTATCCATCGTAAATTGGCAATGGAGGGGGCGCGATGAACAAATACGACAAAAATAATTTCCATGATTTGCAACTGTTGATTTACGATGCGCTCAACGGAACGATCAGTGCCGAGCGGTTAGCAAGCTTAGAAGAAATACTGCGAAACGATCCCGAAAGTCGCAGGTACTATATCGAATATCTCAGTGCCCATGCCGGTTTGCGCAATATTTTCAGTGTGGATCAGGCATCCGATGCTTCCGTGCCGGACGATGGTTTTGACAAGGGTTTGTGGCACGATTTGGCCGAGTATGAAAAAAGTGCTCCGGCCATCCAGATTGAAAAGCCGGCCGAAAAACCTGTTGTACTTAAACTGACAAAGCCTGAAAAAACGAAATACAAAGTTTCCAAGCTGTCAATTTATTCGGTGGTTATTTCAGCTGCGGCAATTTTGCTGGTGGTTCTGATGGTGATCGTCAAGCCGGTACGTCCGACAGTTGCGGCATTGACAGATTCGATGAACGCCGAGTGGATGAATGTTAAAGATAATCCCGCCCCGGGTGATTTATTTAGGCAGGGCGACGAATTGGCATTAACCCGGGGAATTGCGGAGATTACATTTGATGACGGGGCAGTGGCGATTGTCGAAGCGCCCGTGGTCTTTAAGATTGAAAGCCCCAAAAGCATGTTTGTGACCGCCGGCAAGATGACGGCGATTGTTTCTGAATATGCGACCGGCTTTACGGTAAATACGCCCAGTGCCAGCATTGTTGACCTTGGCACCGAATTTGGTGTTAGTGTGGAAGGTGACGGCCTGTGCAGCCTTCATATGTTTAAGGGTAAAGCCAACTTGATTTCCGAGGCGAATGGAAATAAGCGGACCAGCCAGGTTGTTGTCGAATATGAAGCCAAAAGTGTCAATTTTACGACCGGCCTTATCAAAGATGTTACGTTGGATGAGCGTGGATTTGTCCGGCGTTTCAATGCTGAAAACGGCACTGTCTGGCGAGGTCAAAATCTCAGTGTTGCGAATATTCTCGCCGGCGGAAATGGGCTCGATTTTGAGGCATCATACAAAATGCTGAGCCTTGAAAGCGGTCAGTACAGCGGCGTTTTCAATTGGCAGGATCGCTATGGAACCGGCCAATACACAGTTGTCACAAGTAATCCGTATGTGGACGGCGTATTCGTTCCCGATAACGATGGGCAGGGAGCAAAAGTCAGTTCATCGGGCCATGTTTTTGCCGATTGCCCGGATACGCAGGCTTATTTTCGCTATGACATTGCAATGTCGGTCAAAATCCCTCTGAATCCGCAGTCATATCAATATAATACATTAGCTCCGGAAGAACAGATGGTTCGCCTTGCCGGAAGCTCTAATATGCCTTCGCGTTTAGTGGAACCGGCCGGAATGAATCCCCAATTGAATGCAGTTCGGTCAAATGTTTTGCTTCATGCCAATTCAGGTGTGACGCTTGATCTGGAGCGGATTCGTTCTGTTTGCCCTGGTGTTTCAATAACAAAATTTCATAGCCTGTTTGGGATGGGCGAGATGGCCCCTGAAGGGGGAGAAACGGATATTTGGATTCTGGTGGATGGGCAGCGAAAATTTGTCCGGCAGAATGTAAGAAAGGGAGAGGTTTTGGACATTGAGGTGGAACTGTCCGAAAAGGACCGTTTTCTGACATTGATGGTGACCGACAGCGGACCGAATTCTAACAATCCAACCGAGACACTTCACGCAAATTATGACTGGGGATTATTTGTGAATCCGCGATTAGAACTGGAATAAGCGATAGAAAATAACTAAAAGCAGGGCCAGGTTGTATCCTGGACAGAGCAAACCGGCCCTGCTTGAGCACAGTGGTCCATAACGGGCCCCTGTATGATATCCATCATACGTAATGGGGGCAGTCTTCGTCAAGGTTTTAATCCGTTTTGGGCCCGGAAGTCTCAATGATTGTAGTGAAATGTATCATTTTTGGGTCAAAATATTTTATTAACTTTGTTCGGAGGATTCTTATGATGAACAGTAAGAATGTAATGTTGACGATGTTATTCATGGGATTGTTGGGGGTACTTGCCCAGGCGGGCACCTTCAGTACGATTGACTGGAACAGTGACGCGGATTTGCCGCTGTCCAGTGCTTTTAACTACACCCATGCGGTTGACTTGGCAAATGTCGATGGAACTGCAACGATTGCCGGGGTGACGTTTGAGCAGAAGAGTGTTGTAGCTTGGGCGGATGGGCCTGTCACAGGAGCCGATTGGAGCATTAATGGTATCCAATTTACCCATCCGACGCTGACTGCCTCGGGACCATCCGGCTCGGACAGCGGTGCGCTGATGACGGGATTGGCAGGTGGTGATGCAGGTAACACAGGCAGCAATGTGCATACGATTGTGCTTGAGGGATTAACGCCCAATACCGATTATATCTTTACGTTTTTCAGTCCGAAATGGGGCGATAATGTCACCCGTACGGGAACACTGGACGGCAGCGATGATGGTTTGGATACAGGTGCAACACTGTTGGTCAATCAGGACAATAACCAGCAGGCCTTGATTATTCAGTATTCCTATAACTCCGGTTCCGAAACGACATTTACGATGCAGATGACCAGTGATACTTCCGGTAATACGCTACACACCTATTCTTTTACAAATGAGGTTGCTGCGGAAGAGTTGCCGGTGATTATTGAACCGGTCAGCCCAGCAAACGGGGCCGCTTCTCTGAAGCCAAGTGAGGTCGAATTGACCTGGCAGGAAAAGTTTACCGAAAGCACCAATCTGACATTCGACGTTTATCTGGATCCGAATGAAACCAAGGTTACAAATATGGATGCCGCCACGCTGGTCAGCGATGACCAGACGGCATTTAACTATTTTCCGAGTCCGATGCTGGATGATGCTAAAACCTACTATTGGCGTGTGGTCGGCTATGTGGACAGCGTGAATGATCCAAACCAGACAACCGATGTCTGGTCATTTACGACCGGTTATGAAGTGTCACATTGGGATCTGGTTGACTGGACCGAAGATGCTGATTCTCAAATTGCTCTGGGCAAAACCTATACTCATGCGGTTAACTTTAATGCCGATGAGGCTTCGACGACGGTTGTTAACGGTATTGTGTTTGAAAATGATTCAGATCAGACCGGGACAAATTGGACGCTGGATGGTGCCCCGGATGGATATGGCGGCGGAACCATCAATGTGGCCGGTGGCGGGGCGGCTTTGCTGTCGAATTTCTGGTACAAGGGAGACGGTTCAACGAGTACCCTGACACTGACCGGCCTGACGCCGGATGAAAATTATGTCCTGACACTTTATGCACGAGGATGGGATTCCTCAACCGGCAGCCGTTCTACCAATGTGACAACCAGCGACGATGTACGTACTGAATATCTGGCCCAGGACGAGATACCGTTTGGTGAAGGGCGCTTGTTTAGATTTTCTTATACCGCAGAAGCATCAGGAGAGTTGTTGGTGACCTTCGACAACGTCAATGGAACCTGGCTGCATTATGCGTTTTCAAACGAAGTGGATGGTCCTTATCTGGTGCCGACTCCGGGAGTTGGCGAAGCGATTAACTATGACGATGTGCTGAACTGGTCCTTTGAAAATAGTGACGTTGCCTCTCGGACGTATAATGTCACAGTGACAACTGATCCGAATCTGACGGAGAATGTGCAAAGTGCGTCTGATTTGACGGCAGCGACATTTGATCCGACCCTTGATCCGGAAACGGATTACTACTGGCAGGTGGAAGTCGAAGACGGTGGTGTCCTGGTTTATACCGGCCCGGTCTGGAACTTCAATACCCATCCGGCCGGAGACGCGGCCAAGGTGCTTGAGTGGAAGTTTGAAGACGGGCTTGGCGCGACTGTTGAACAAACCGGTTCCTCTGATAATGCTGATGGTGTACTGGTAGGCTTTGCCGATCCGAACAACGATCTGAGCATGTCGGTAACAGGCCTGGTCGGTCAGGCACTGGAACTGAATGGCTTGAGTGAATATGTCGATGTCAGTGCCGCACATCCTTACATGCCGACCGGTGACGGTCAGTACTTTGCCGTTTCGGGTTATTTCCGGACATTTGGCGATTTCGGTCCGCTGTTTTCGATGCGTAAATCAGGCGAAGCGACCGGTCCGGATGATGTTCCGCTGATTGATATCGCGATGGGTACCGCCGGTGTCGATGTAGTGCCGGGAGCGATTTGTCTGACAGTCCGTGATGACACAGGTTCGATTAAATTTGATACAACCACTGCCACATTCAATGACGGCCGATGGCATAACTTTATTGTGACACGGGCACTGGATGACTGGACGTTGTATGTCGATGGTGTCGAAGAGATTGTCTTGACAAATGCTGCCACCGGTGCTGTCACACTCGACTGGCTCGCGCTGGGCTCGTCAATACGCTGGCAGGAAACCGATTGGGGCAACGGCAAATACAACCAAATCTGGTTTGACGGTCAGTTGGACGAATACACCGTTTGGTCGGGCATTCTGCAATCGGGTCAGATTGAAACATTGGCTTCGATTGTGCCGCCGCAGGGCGACATCGATTTTGATTTGGATACGGATGTGACCGATCTGAACGCCATGACACAAGTCTGGCTGGACGATTCAATGACACCGGTTCAGGTGGATGTGGTTCTTGAGGATATGGAATCTTATACGTCCGATCCGAATAGTTATAACATGAAGTGGATGCCGGTTGAAGCCGATGATCTGGGGACGACAACATTGACTCCGCAGGTTGATCCTAACGATGCGGGCAATACCGTGATGCGGATGGACTTTGACTTTGCGGGTCAGCAACAGATCCAGAGCCGCTTCTGGCTGCTGGAAGACCGGGTGGACTTCGCAGTCTTCGACCAGTTCAAGATTCGGATCAAGGTCTTGCCGGCGACCGATGCAGACGTCTTCTTCATGAATATCTTTGACGGCCGTGGATTGGTTGATCCAGCCAATGAAGATCTGTATTACAAAGGTCAGATGCAGATTGATTTGACACAGGTTCCTGTGGATCAGTGGGTTGAACTGGTGATTGAGATTCGCGAAGATTTCGCCGGCACCGGTAACGGTGGACCCTTGACCTGCCATGATCTGTATCGTTTCACAGTGGCAGCTTACGATGAAGACAGCGCCGGTTCCGGTTCGGTCTTAATTGATACCCTTGCGTTAGCGGATGCAACCGAAACCTGTGTTGTAGAAGTTGGCGCTTTGATTCCGGACTTCAACGGTGACTGTCTTGTGAATCTGCTGGATTTTGCACAGTTGGCCGAGAATTGGATGGCCGGTCTGTAAGAGGTGATTAACGGTCAGCGGGGGCGGGCCGAGCGGCTCGCCTCCTAGCCTGTTTTAAGTTTTAGAAAGGTTGTAAAATGCGGATAGCAGCTTCAAACAAAAAAGGATTTACGTTGATCGAACTGCTGGTGGTGATTGCGATTATCGCGTTGCTGATGTCGATTATCATGCCGGCGTTGAGGAAAGTCAAGGAACAGGCAAAGATTGCAGTCTGCCTGAGCAATACCAAGCAGTTGACCACGGTCTGGATTTTGTATGCTGACGAAAATGACAGCAAGCTTGTCAGTGCCTACTACTGGACGCCTCCAATCATGCACCCCGGCACTACAAACCTCCTGCCTCTTGACAAACAGTTGGATGATCTTGAAAGAGGCCCGCTGTTTCAGTATCTTGGCGACAGCAAGGGTATTTACCGCTGTCCCACACAAAAGAGAGAACTGGCCCGTTCGTACAATATTTCTCACGCGATGAATCCCGACCGAGGACCAGCCGGCGGCGGTCTGGATCCGTTGGACTGGGCCGGTGAAAGTCCTGATATCCCGCTGGTGACAAAACTGGCAAATATTAAGAATACAAACGGCCGGCTGGTCTTTGTCGATGAGTTCCATGTGACCTGGGGGCCGTGGACGATTTGGTATTCTAAAGAATCCTGGTGGAATCAGCCGCCGGTTCAGCACAATGAGGGAACGGTCTTCAGCTTTGCGGATGGCCACAGCGAACGCTGGAAATGGCATGATGACCGCACGATGGAACTGGGCCTGCTGTCTTTTGAAGATTACAGTGCCAGTTACGGGTATGGTAATGCACCTTCACCGGATAATGAAGACCTCCACAAAGTTCAGCGAGCTTATTGGGGCAAGATGGGATATACGCGTTAACGTCTCTCGTCGGGATTAAAAGGCAATTCAAATCAATGCTGGTTGAGGTTGAGTTATTGAGCCGCTTGTCTCAATTGGTGATTGATATTAGCTGATCAGATTCAGCAATAAATTACTTGATGGCTCTGGAGGAAGAATGATGAAAAAGATGAATGCAGTAGTGGCAATGGTATTAATGGTTTCATTGGGAATCGCTCAGGCGGGTGTATTTACCACCATCGACTGGAACAGCGATGCAGATCTGCCGCTCAGCAGTGCGGTAAACTACACCCATGTGGTCGATCTGGATCCTGCAAATGACGGAACGATTGATTTTGGCGGTATCACCGTCACCCAAAAACCGGCTGCCGGATTTGCGGATGGCCCGGTGATCGGGACCGACTGGAGTATCACGGGTGTCCAGTTCCTCTATCAGGGAGCTGCCGCAGGTCCGACGGGTGCTGCCAGCGATGTCCTGAAAACAGCTTTGGCCGGTGGTGATGCAGGCAATACAGGCAGTCCTGTTCACGCGATTACCATCGAAGGCCTGACGCAGAATACCGACTATATTTTTACCTGGTTCAGTCCGCTGTGGGGTGACGTTGTCAGCCGTACCGGAACACTGGACGGCAGCGATGACGGCCTTGATGCCGGTGCAGCTCTGGCGGTCAACCAGGACAATGACCAGCAGTCGCTGATTATTCGTTATGCCTATAATTCCGGTGACAACACGACGTTTACCATGCAGATTACCAATGATACGGCAGGCAACACGCTGCATACGTATGCGTTTGCCAACGAAGTTGTGCCGGAACCGGCGACATTGGCATTGCTGGGGCTTGGCGGTCTTGGCCTTTTGCGTCGTCATAAAGCCTAACGGCTTGAAGAATGTTAAGAATTTATGACAGTAGTTATTGATGTGGACTGTTTTCGCAGTCCACATCAATTCTATTCACGAAGGGGGTTGTTTGATCAGACGTAGAAGCTCTTTCGAAATTGTTTGTTAATAATGCAGGATTCAAATTCAGCAAACACTTTTAAAACGGCTTTTTAAATATGGTTATTCCAAAGCGGGTGTATGGTGTTCAGTATAATCAGAGAAAATGCTCAGGAGAAATGAAGTGAAAACAAGGTATCTGGCATGTATCGTTATTCTAATTGGGATTGGGGTTTTGGGAGCGTCTGTGTCAGCGGCATCAGCAGTACAGGTGAACGATTTACGCTGTGAATATGCGGTTAATCCGCTCGGCGTGGATGTTCTTCAGCCGCGGCTGTTCTGGAAATTGACTGCGGTTACCCCCGGCACGCGGCATCAATATCAGACAGCGTATCAAATCCTTGTCGCCTCAAGTTCTGCGGCACTGGATGCCGGAAACGGCGATATCTGGGATTCGGGCAAGGTCGTTTCCGGTCAATCCACACAGCTTACTTATGGCGGGCCGGCACTGGTTTCAAACACCTCTTATTTTTGGAAAGTTCGCTGCTGGGATAAGTCCGATCGGCCGAGTGACTGGTCAGAGACGGCTTACTGGTCCATGGGACTGCTGAATGGTTCAGACTGGCAGGCGCAATGGATCGGCTCATGGGACGATTCTTCCGTCGCTTGGGACGATGCCCAATGGATTTGGTACCCGGAGGGCAATCCCGCCAGCAGTGCGCCGCCTGCAGCCCGTTATTTTCGCCGAAGTTTTACGATTGTCAATGTCAGTCAGATTGAAAGTGCGTCCTGTATTATCACTGCTGATGATGCTTTTGAAATGTTTGTCAACGGCCAGAGTGTCTATAGTGATAATCAGGTTGACGGCTGGAAATCGGTCGAGGTTTTTGACATCGCACAACACCTGCAAGATGGAAACAATGTTCTGGCTGTTCGGGCCATCAATAATGGTTTGGGTGCAAATCCTGCCGGGTGGATTGGAAAAATCAGCATCAATTTACAACCTGGCTCACTGGATTTGAATACGAGTAACCAGTGGCTTACAAGCAACACAGAACAGTCGAACTGGAATATGGTTGGTTTTGACGATTCATCCTGGGCGAATTCGCTTGAAATGGGGCAAATGGGTATCGGTCCGTGGGGGACGGTGTCGGCGGTTTCATCCGGAGGTCTTCCAATCTTCCGCAAGGGCTTTGATGTTTCAAAAACCGTGGAAAAGGCCTTGGTGTATGTCACCGGGTTGGGCCATTACCGTCTTTCCCTAAACGGTCAGCAAGTGGGCGATCAGTTCATGGCGCAGGCCTGGACGATGTACGACAAGACGGTATTTTATGATACCTATGATATCACCAGCCAACTCCAAAGCGGCGAAAACTGCTTTGGGATGATGTTGGGCAAGGGCTTTTACGACACCGAAGGCGACCGACGTATTCATGGTGTTAATGTTTCACGACCATTGAAACTGTGTTTGCAGACTTTCATCCGTTATACCGACGGCAGCACAGAGACGGTTCTCAGTGACGGCAGTTGGAAAGTTACCGCCGGGCCAATTACACACAACGCAGTCATCGGCGGCAGTGACTACGATGCTCGAAAACTTCCAGCCGGTTGGGATACCGCCAGTTTCGACGATTCGGCCTGGTCAGCTGCAACTGTGACGACGTCGCCCGCACAGACAATTAAATCGGCTTATGGGGTTCCGCTGAAATCATATGAAGTGTTTACGCCAGTCAGTGTTAATGAACCGCAGCCGGGTTATTTTGTATATAATTTTGGCCAGAATACGTCGTCGCGGCCGCGTATTACCGTGCAGGGCCAGGCTGGTCAGCAAATTCGACTGACACCGTCTGAGCAGCGTCAGGGCCAGACCAATAATCAAAACGACGGGACCGGCCGTGTTAGTCAGTCCGGGATGGGATCGCCGCAATACTGTGTCTATACACTTTCCGGCGACGGCGAAGAAACCTGGTCGCCAGCCTTTTACTATACCGGCTTTCAGTATATCGAAGCCTATGGCGCGGTTCCGGAAGGCGAGCCGAATCCTGATAACTTACCAGTGATCAAGAGCATTCAGGCGATTCATTCCCGTGCGGCGATGCCAGTGGTTGGTTCATTTGAGTGCTCGAATGAATTGTTCAATAAAATCCACAAACTGGTGGACTGGGCCGTTCAGACCAATAGTGCTCACGTTTCCACCGACTGTCCGCATCGGGAAAAGCTCGGCTGGCTGGAACAAAGTTACCTGATGGGGCCATCATCGGCGTGGATTTATGATATCTCACGCTACTACACCAAAATCTGCATGGATATTCGCGATTCGCAGACTGCTAACGGTAAGATTTACACCGTCGCTCCGAATTACCCGGCGTTTTCAGGCGGTTTCCGTTATACACCCGAATGGGGAGCGGCAGGGGTTTTTAACCCGTGGATACTGTATCAGTGGTACGGTGACCGCAAGGTACTTGAGGACAATTATGTGATGATGAAGGGCTTTGTCGATTATATGGAATCAACCTCGACCGATTTAGTCCCGATTGCCGGTTTGGGCGACTGGTACGACTACGGTCACGGCCAATCGCCGGGCGCATCACGTTTTACGCCGCTGGAACTGAGTGCGATGGAAATATTCCATATGTGTACAAAAATAGTCGCCGATACTGCAGGCGTACTGGGTAATACTTCTGACCAAACCGCCTATCAGCAATTGGCCGACAATATTAAAAGCAAGTTCAACGAGAAGTATTTTAACGACACCGATGAATATACGAATAACGGAAGCTGTCAAACGGCTAACTCCATGGCGTTGGTTGCCGGGTTGGTTCCGGCAGGAAAAGAGCAGGCTGTTCTGCAGAAGATTATTGACGATATTCGTGCCCGAGGTAATCAACAAACCTCTGGCGATATTGGACACAGATTCCTCATTACCGCCTTACGGAATGCCGGCCGCAGCGATGTCATTTTCGACATGACCAATCGGACCAATACCGGCAGTTATGGTGGCATTGTGACCAAGGGCTGGACGTCCATGCCGGAGACATGGAATGTCAATCTCGGCCTGTCGCTGAATCACATGATGCTGGGCCACATTCAGGAATGGATGCAGGAATCACTGGTCGGCATTACTCCTGACCCGCAGGGGCCGGGCTTTAAGAAGTTTATCATCAATCCGCAGCCGGTGGATGATATAACCTGGGCCAATGGTCAGCATCAGTGCCCCTACGGCCTCATCAAGAGCCATTGGACGCTGCAGAACAACCAGTTTACGCTGAACATCGAAGTGCCTGTCAATACCGAAGCAACCGTTTATATTCCTGCGGCTGATCCGACACTGGTCATGGAAGGTGCCGGCCAGGCACAGAATGCAGTCGGCGTGACTTTCCTGCGAACCGAAGACGGCTGGGCGGTCTTTCGTGTCAAGTCCGGCGTCTATTCGTTTCGTGCTTCACAGAATGCAGAGCCTAAAGCCGTTAAAATTGCCGAGTGGCGTATCGACGAGTTGTCCGCTACAGAGGTTCCGGAAACTTTCGGCCAAGCGTCCGGTTTGCTGCAAGGCCAGGCCGATTGGGTTCGTGGATTTATCGGAAACTGTACCACTTTTGACCAGCCGGATGAGTACATTGACATGAGTGTTCCGATGAACTGGCCGTTTGATGCGGATCGGGCATTCTCGGTCAGTGGTTACTTTAAGACGTTGGATGAATACGGTCCGATTTTCAGCTTCCGTAATGATACGGACGATAACCCGATTTTTGGATTGCATGTCGGGGCCGAAGGCCTTCACTTCAATCCCGGCGAATTGCTTTTTATCGCACGAGATGCCGGAGAAAGTATCTCTAATGTGCAGTCGGCAACAACTGTCAACGACGGTCTGTGGCACAGTTTTGCGATTACCCGTTCAGCCGAGGGAATCTTTTCTGTTTATCTGGACGGTGAGTTGAAAGGTACTGTTTCCGATTCGGCTCTGGCGTACGATGTCAATTACAATGCATTGGGCAAAGAGCTGCGTTGGGAGTTAACCAATTGGCAATCGGCCAATCCCGTATATCACAGTCTGGAAGGGGCAGTTGATGAATTTGTTCTCTGGGACGGCGTACTGTCCTCAGAGCAGATTGCCTATTATGTTGCTCCACTGCCGGGCGATGTAAACCGGGACATGTTTGTAGATATTTTCGATATTAGAGAGCTTGCTGGCAATTGGGTAGAGAATGCTCCCGGATCTGATATTAACGGCAGTGGTCGGGTTGATCTGGAAGATTTTTCACACATCTGTTCCGATTGGGTGATATTTTAAACGGAAGGTGCATTGAATTTCATTAATGTTTTTCTTCATGGGGGAATTAAGTTAGAAAGAGCGAGAGTGAGCATGATTTCAACGAAACGAAACCACACATTAAAAATTTATATTAGATGAGAACCATGAAAAGCATTTTGTGTTTTATCGCGGCGGGATTATGGATGTTTTATGGAATCAGCAACGCTCAATCTCAGACAGCAAATACGGCTGCTCCGACAAACCTGCGAATTATTGACAGTTTCAGCCAACTGGGCATTGATGACCCGACTCCGCGATTTGGCTGGGTGGTTAATGATCCGGATCGTTCCGAATGTGAAACTGCTTATGAGATTGTCGTTTCCAGTAAACCGCAGGGTGATGGAGACTGCTGGAAAAGCGGCAAGGTCACTTCGTTCCGCCAATACGGCATTGTTTATGACGGAATGCCGCTTTTCAGTTGTACCCAGTATTGGTATAAAGTGCGAATCTGGGACAAAGACGGAAACTGCTCGCCATGGAGCGATGAAACTTCTTTCGTAACCGGTTTTTTACAGGAGAAGGATTGGGACGCGAAAACGCTGTGGGTTATACATGGAAAACCGCTGACGGGATTCAGTACGCCGATGTTTCGCAAAGAATTTATAGTTCAAAAAAAGATCAAAAAGGCGTATGCCTATGTCTGCGGGCTTGGACAGTTTGTATTTTACCTGAACGGACAAAAAGTCGGTAACCATGAAATCGATCCTGCCTGGACCGATTATAGTAAATCGGTGTGTTATGTGACGTTTGATGTGACCGACTATCTTCAGCAGGAAACTAATGCGATAGGCGTACTGCTGGGCAACGGCTGGTGGGAATATTACACTGAAAAAGCTGTCGGTCGGCACGGTCTGAATGATAATCCGAATCTTACGGGGCCGGCGTGGGGCTGTCAGAAGATGACGTTGAAAATGGAATTGCATGTCA
>JANQGW010000011.1 GCA_028282905.1 Sedimentisphaerales bacterium
GCGGACACTGCCGCACCGGCTGAAACAAAATAATCAAACAATGACACAATAAAAAAAGCCGCCGAACACATCAAAGTCCGGCGGCTTTTTTCATGCACATTCCTATTCTTACCGATAATCACCCGGCGGCGGAGTCTGGTTGACTGATGGCGATGTCTGAATTTGTTCTAACACAGGCCAGTTACCAAACGCCAGAATCAACGGTGCGATTAAGATTCCCAACCCCGGGACCAGACAAAGAAAAGCCATCGCACCGGAATAGCCAGCCTTTGTGAAAATTTTATAGAAAACAAGCACCATCAATACTGTCGATGCCAAACCAAAAAACAGCGCGACAATCCAAAAACAAAAACCCACAGCAACAAATTCTGAGCCATGATTCACTATTTCAAACGGCATATCCTGCTGCATAGTCCAACCCCTTTCTAAATCACTTAATTTCCAGTTTTCCATAACAAGCATACAGCCAATTGCGTTCTTATAGACGCCCGAGTACTGCAAATGTTTCAAAAAAAAATGGACAAATGCGAGAAATCCACATTTGCCCATCGAAAAACTCAATTAATCCTTCGCTGCAATCCTATGCCACAACCTCCGCACATCGTGTGCATAAGTCCGGCTTGTCGGCATTCTGCCCGACAGACGGCCAGTAGTTCCAGCAGCGTTCACACTTGGCATACGGACATTTGGAAGCAGTGACCTTCAACGCATCGCCTTTTTCAATACTCACTTCGCTGACAATACACAGCGTCGCGAAAGTTTCAGCGCCCATCTCATTAACAATTGCCAGCAGGTCATCATCGTCGGTCACGATCTGCACCGACGCCTCCTGGTTACTGCCGATAGTCTGGGCAGCCCGCAGTTCTTCCAGTGCCTTGAGCACCTCATCCCGCAATGCCATAACTTTTTCCCACTTGGCCTCATTAGCCGCGGCATCAATGCCTTCATCCACCGTTGGCATCATCGCCAGATGCACGGTATCGATGTCCTGGCTCTTGTATTCCATCGCCGCCCACGCTTCTTCTGCAGTATGTGCCAAAATCGGTGCCAGCATTCGCACCAGCGCATCGAGAATCGCCTGCATCGCCGTCTGGCCGCTGCGACGGCCCTGGCTATCGGCGGCATCGCAGTACATGCGATCTTTCAGTACATCCATGTAGATGCTGGACATTTCAATTGTGCAGAAACTGTAGATCAGGTTGAACACACGATGGAACATGAAGTTCTCATACGCCTCATGCACCTTGCAAATCAGTGATTGCAGCTTCTCCATCGCCCACTGGTCAATCAGCATCATGTCTTTGTACTCAACACTCATTTCGGCGGGCACAAAGCCGTTGATATTACTCATCAGGTACCGCAGCGTATTACGAATCTTTCGATAAGCGTCCTGCAGACGCCCGATCAGTTCATCACTGCAGCGCATGTCTTCTTGGTAATTCACACTGGAAACCCACAGCCGCAGAATATCGGCACCGTACTTTTCAACCTCTTCCAGTGCACTAACATAGTTGCCCGCGGACTTGGACTGCTTCATGCCCTTTTCATCCACGGTAAAGCCGTGCGTCAAAACGGTCTTAAACGGCGGCTTGCCGGTCGCGCCCAATGCGGGCAGCAATGACAACTGGAACCAGCCGCGGTGCTGGTCGGACCCTTCCAGGTATAGATCGACCGGTACATCGTAGCCGGCCATCCGCATCACCGAGTGCCAGCTGCAGCCGGACTCGAACCAGACGTCGAAAATGTTTTCTTCTTTTTCCAGGTCGTCCCAGCTGAAGCCTTCCGGCAGTTGGAAGTCGTCGCCGAGAATTTCCTTCGGCGAATCGGTGAACCAGCAATTGGAACCCTTTTGCCCAATGTATTTTGCAACGGTGTCAACGGACTCTTTCGTCAGCAGTGTTTTGCCGTCACTGGTGACAAACGCCGGGATCGGCAGACCCCACGACCGCTGGCGGCTGATGCACCAGTCCGGACGCGATTCGAGCATGCCCTGAATGCGTTTTTCGCCCCAGCCGGGAACCCACTGGACGTCTTTGATCTGCTCCATGGCCATATTCCGCAGGCTTTTGCCGAATGCGGCGGCGTCTTTATCGACACTGACAAACCACTGCTCGGTCGCCCGGAAGATCACCGGCATCTTACTACGCCAGCAATGCGGGTAGCTGTGCAGGATTTCATCTTCACGCACCAAAAGACCGAGGCCCTTGAGGTGATCACTGACATCTTTATCCACCTTCAGCACATTTTTGCCCTGCAGCCACTGAGGCACAGTCTCATCATAACAACCATCATCCATCACCGGCGAATACACCGCCAGCCCGTTTCGCATCCCTTCCATATAGTCCTCGGCACCGTGGCCGGGAGCAATATGAACAATACCGGTACCATCTTCGGTCGTGACATATTCAGCGGTAATCGCAAAGTACGCGTCCTTGTCGGTCGGATTCGTCTCAACATAAGGATGCTTATATCGCAGTGTTTCCAGATCAGCACCCTTGACCGATTCGCTGACGGAATATTGACCTTCTTCCAGACCCGCCGCGGCAATCACCGCTTCAAGACGCTCAGCACACACAATCGAAGTATATTTCGTACCGTCCTTATCATAGGTCAGGCCGACATAGTCCAGCCGCGGGTGCAGTGCTACTGCTAAGTTTGCCGCCAGTGTCCACGGCGTCGTCGTCCAAATCATAAAACACGGCTTACTGTCGGCCGGCGCGAGACCCAATTCCTGAACCTTCGCCGCAGCGTCATCAGCCATCGGGAAATTGACATACACACTCAACGAAGTAATGTCCTTGTATTCCAGTTCTGCATCTGCCAAGGCCGTCTCGCAGCCGATCGACCAGTGAATCGGTTTGAGCTGCTTATAGACCAGCCCGTTACCGACCAGTTCCGCAAAGATTTCCAGAATCCCCTGCTCGTACTGCGGCTTGAGCGTCAGATACGGATTTTTAAAATCGCCGAATACGCCCAGCGCCTTAAACTGCTTGGTTTGCAGCTTGACAAACTTCGAAGCATATTTTTGACACTGCTTCCGGATTTCGGGCTTTGTCATTTCCTTGGCCTTATCACCCAACTCGGCCATCACCTTGACCTCGATCGGCAAACCGTGACAATCCCAGCCCGGCACATACGGGGCCTTATGGCCGGTCATCGTTTTATACTTGACGACAAAATCCTTCAGCACCTTGTTAATCACGTGGCCCATGTGAATATCGCCATTGGCATACGGCGGACCGTCGTGCAGCGTATAAAGCGGCGCATCGTCGCGAGCCGCCAGGATTTTATTGTACATCTCCGCCTTGTCCCACGCCTTGCGCTGGGCCGGCTCACGCTGAACCAGATTGGCCTTCATCGCAAACGCCGTCTTCGGCAGATTCAGTGTATCACGATAACCTTTGTTCTTTTTGCCTTTATCTGACATTTTCTGTGTTAATCCTAATAAAACACGATCACTTCGCGGCTATGTCATTTATAAATAATACTTTAGAGCATTGCTCGCGGATTTTATGACCCTAAAGGGTCTGTCCTTTAGTTGAATTTGAAAGATCCCATAATATGGCTTTAGAAGCGTTCTGTCAAGTCCGCTCCGGCAAATCGACAGTCTGAAACATCGTTTCCGCAAAGGGTGTAAAGCCCATTTTTCGCCAAAATCGCGTCGAAACCTCGTTCGTCACCGCTGCCCGCACCTCGACCCGTCTTAATCCCCGGGAGTGAAACCAGCCCATCGCCCGCTCAACCATCCGCTCGCCCACGCCCTGCCGACGATACGCCTCCAGAACCGCCATGTCCGCAATCTGGCCATATTGTTTAAGCTCAAACACCGGTGGCGTCGCGGCAACCATGCACTGACAGTACCCGACAATTTCCTCGTCCATCTCCGCAATCCAAACACAGGCATCATCCTTTTCGATATTGTCATGTACATAGTTCGCAAAAGCCTTCTCAGCCCCTTCGCAAGTTCGGTAATACACATCCCGCTCAGCATGAAATGCCATCAACTCCCACCAAACCGGCAATATCTGAGGCACATCCTCTCTCGTCGCTTCTCGAATATTCATGTTTCACTCCGCAAATCGATACATACAGATACAATCGTCATAACTGCCGTCAGCGTATTTGACCTCGTTAACTTTCCGGCCTTCTTCAACAAAACCCATTTTCCGATAAAGCGCAATCGCCGGTGCGTTTTTCGCCCAGACGCCTAACGCCAGCTTTTCGATTACCGAATCGGCCGTTGCCCAGTCAATCATCGTCTGCATCAGCACCGTCCCAAGACCAAGCCCGCGATAGTCCTGTCGAATGCTAATGCCAACTTGTCCGACATGTTGATTGCGTTTCTTAGAACCGCAGTCTACATCGGAGATGGAAACAATTTGGCCATCGACTTCCGTAATCAACAACAATTTGTGTTCATGGCCATTCATCATCTCCGTCCGCTCTCCATATTTTTCAACCGTGCGAAACTCTCTGCTTTCATCGTTCGTCGTCATAAAGAACCGGTCATTGCTGAAAACCGACTCCATATAGCTCCGCATTTCTTCCGCATCTTCAAGCGTACGATTGCGAATACAGACCTCTGTCCCGTTTTTCAGTATCACCATTTTCGGTTTAATCACTGCCATTTTCATTTGCTCCCTTGTTTTAAAGTTATCCAGTATCGGCATGTGGGGACGGGATTTTCGCCTTCATAATATTTGTTTTCAAACACACCGCCGTTTTTTTCAATGACTTTTGCCGAGGCAATATTGTCCTCGTCACAGGTCACTAACACCCGCTCCAACCCAAGAGGTTTCGCTCTTTCCAGCGTCAACTTCAACATTATTGTCCCATAACCTTTGCCGCGTTCATCGGCGATAATGATATAGCCGATGTGGCCCCCGATTTTTCGCAGATAGTCATTCAGCTCATGTCGAAAAGAGACCTTGCCGAGGATTTTGCCGTCATCGTCCACCAGAAACAGCGTCGAACACGACACCCGTCCTTTTGACAATTGCTTACCGACCGACCAGTCCTGAAGTTTTGTAACCAATTCAGGATACGGTTCATTCGCGTGCTCAAACAGCCACCGCTGAGCCATGCCCGACCGCTCACGCTCCAGGTCGGCCAGAAACTGACGATACGCAGGTTCCATTTCCAATGTTAATTCAACCAATTTCAACATTTGATGTTCCACACTTTGCTCCTTATTCGATCGTTATCCAATAACGCCGTATTATCGTTTCCAGTTCATCCTCTTGATAGGTATTCTCCAGCACGCCGCCGTTTTTCTCGATGATCTTGGCCGAGGCAATATTATCGTCGTCACAGGTCACCAGCACTCGCTTGAGCCCAAGCGTTTTAGCTTTTTCCAGTGTCAATCGCAGAATTTCCGTCCCATAGCCTTTTCGCTGCTGGCTTTCGCGAATGTAATATCCAATGTGTTCGCAACCGTTGCTGAGAAGGTGTTCGGGCAATGTATGCCGCAATGAACTCTTGCCAAGAATCGTTCCATTATTTGCAACCAGAAAAAACGTCGTGTACGGAACCCATCCTTCGGGCAAAAACTTGCCCTGCTGATGGCCTTTCAGTTTTTCGACAAATACCTCAAATGGCTCGTTATCATACTCAAATAACCGCCGACTCTGCCCTTGTCTTTTTAGTTCCTCAAGAAAGCTGTTAAACGACCCTTCCATTTCCAGGCTCAACTCTACTAACTGTAATTGTTGATTTGCCACCTTAACTCCTTAATCTATCGCTATCCAATAGCGCCGTTTAGGCACGTCCAGTTCATCGTCCTGATAAGTATTCTCAAATATGCCACCGTTTTTTTCGATAATTTTCGCCGAGGCGATATTGTCCTCATCGCAGGTCACCAGTACACGTTCCAATCCGAGTTCTTTAGCCTTTTCCAAAGTTAAGCGCAGAATCTCCGTTCCATAGCCTTTTCGCCGAAAGCTTTCACAAATGACATAACCAATATGGCCGCCGATATTACAAAGATGCTCATTCAGTTCATGCCGCAGCGAACTTTTGCCCACAATCCGGTCGTCATCAACCAGCCAAAACGTGGAAAATGCAACCCAGCCGTCTTTCAGGTCTTTACCGCGGCTCCAGTCCTGAAGTCGCCCGACAAACACCTCGAACGGCTCTTCGGAGTGTTCCAGCATCCACGAAGTCGCAGACCCCTGCCCATCCGGCCCAAGCTCATCTAATAACTCCCGGTAAACCGCTTCTATCTCTAATGTCAGTTCCACTAATCGCACATCTTGCCCTTCCAACAATCATTAGTCATTCATCATTAATCAAAAAAAAGGCCTTTCAGAGTGTTTCGCTCTGAAAGGCCTTGAAAAATCGTACTTTTCCAGTTCATTCAGAGCGGCAGCGCATCTCCTTCAATCATAATGACGCGCGAAGTGCCGTAAACGTTACACAGAATCTGCGCAGAGCCGGCCGCATGGGTTGAAGTGAACAAATTGGAATTCTTTTCAAATTTCATCAGGCTTTTTAAAGTAGCGGACAGTGTTTGTCCTGTCAAGTCATTATTTCAGCAAATTTCAAAGCGGCCGCAATCTCAATCCACCAGTCCTACCGGCTTCTGACATAGTGACTCGTCACAAGCATATTATTAAGAATCTCGGTTTTTTGGTGTGTAAACTTCAATCGCCTGTCCAGTTTGCCAAATAGCGGGATCCCATCGCCCAGCAGAATTGACACTTTTGTAATAATCATTTCATCGATCAAATCGGCTTTCAAAAAGCTCTGAATGACTTTGCCACCGTCAATATAGTAATTGGCGTATTCTTTTTGATTCAGCTGGTTTAGCTGACTGTCGAAGTCACCCGCGATGATTTCAACGTTGTCCGCAAGATGGGCGGGTACCTCTGTCAAGCTGTTGCTCAAGACAATCACCGGAATCTCGTAGGGCCAGCTTTCAAATGACAATACCTTCTCAAACGTACCGCGACCCATCACAAGCGCATCGACCCGGCTGATAAAATCCAGATAGCCGAAATCACTCTGATCCGGATTGGGAATCTCATTGAGCCAGTCAATCCCGCCATCGAGGGTCGCAATAAAACCGTCTAAACTGGTAGCGATAAAGACATAATTTGCCATGGTTATCTTTCGATCAATAAATGGGTTACTATTTTTGAGCGGTCATCAGGAACACCGGAAACTCGCGCGGACCGGTTTCAGTCTCCCGATGAATGGAAAAGATAATGTTATCGCTGCACTGCTTAAATCCAGCGTTTTCCAGTTTTATCTTCAGGCTCTGTCGATCAAATCCGTCATGTTCATACTCCGTACCCGGTCGGTGAAAGCCGCCATCCTCGGCGTCCAGATCGATAATCGCCAGGCAGCCGCCGGGATTGAGCCGTTCATAAAGTCGCGTCAGCAGTGTTTCAATCTCCCTGACATGGTGAAATGTCATAATACTGTAGATCAGATCAAATGGCCCGGCAACACCTGTTTCGTGAGTCAAATCGGCTAAAACAGGCATAATATTCGGATAATCACCGTCACTGACCTTACGCCGCAGCACATCCAGCATGCCCTCAGATGTATCAACAGCGGCAATCGAGCCAACCTCGCCCGCCAGTTGCATCGCCGCTAATCCGGTCCCGCAGCCTACTTCCAGTGCTGCCATCTGAGGCGTTAAAGTAACCGCATCGACAATCGCCGCGGCGGCATCGCGAGCAATTTTCACACGTTTCGGATCATCATCCCACTCGGCGGCTTTTTCATCAAACTGACTCATACTATTCCTTTCAGTGCATCACAAACAAACTATTAATCTCTCACCATTCTACCGAAAGAACCAGCGAATAGAAACATTTCAATTGAACAATTTGAATGTGGGCTTTACCATAACGGCATGAGTTTGGAATCAGATATTAGGCAAAAAGCAATAAACTTGGGTTTTGACGCGGTAGGAATCACCACCGCCGAACCGGTGGCCTCTGCACAAGTTGACTATTTCAACCAATGGCTCGACGTAGGCTGTGCGGCAGACATGGGCTATATGGGCCGCAACATCGAAAAACGCTTCGACCCGGCCAAACTTCTGACCGGCGCCAAGTCCGTCATCTGCGTCATGCTCAATTACCGCCCCAAGCCGGATGAGCTGCCGGACAATCCCGCCTTGCGTATTGCCAATTTCGCCCTGTACGAAGATTACCACCCATTCATCAAACAGCGGCTATTTCAACTGGCTGATTTTATCAAAACGCTGGCAGAAGCGTGGAGCGGCAACGACACGACGCGTATCAAATTCAAAGCCTGCGTCGATTCAGCCCCGCTGACCGAACGCGCACTGGCCCAACGGGCGGGACTGGGCTTTTTCGGCAAAAACCACATGCTCATCAACCCGGAACTGGGCTGCCAGACACTATTGGGCGAACTGATTACAAACTTCGAACTTGAACCGGACACCCCGCTTCACGCCCAATCCTGCGGCGACTGCGGAAAATGTATCCGCGCCTGCCCCACTGGCGCACTGGACTTTGACGGCGGATTTGATGCGAGAAAGTGTATCAGCTACCTGACCATCGAATCGAAAGAGCCTATTCCCACTGAACACCAGGGGAAACTCGGAAACCGTATCTTTGGCTGCGATGCCTGCATCACCTCCTGCCCACACGAAATGCATAAGTCACCCCGAACAAACACCGATTTCCATTTCCATCCCGAATGGGCAAACCTCAAATCGAATGACATTGCTAATATGAAAGAGGCAAAGTTTACCGAAACCTTTGACGGATCGGGCCTGCTCCGCACCGGCCTTAGCAAACTAAAACAAACCATCGCAGATTCCGGACTGGACACCACCCCAAAAGAATCCTTGCAAAAATGACGTTTTCTGCGTAGTATATCTCTTTAGTGTTGACGGCAAACGCCGTTTTTGAACTAAAAACGAGATTTTGGAATCGGGAGGCATGTCATGAAGCGAACACACACAGCAGTTTGGGGGATAATTCTGGTTACCACTCTGGTGATTCTGTCCGGTTGCGGCAAAAAGGCCGAACCTGAAAAAGACAAAACCGTCAAGCTGACCTACAGCATTTTCTTCCCGCCGACCCATATTCAGTGCCAGACCGCTCAGTCTTGGGCCGATGAGATCAAGACCCGCTCGGGTGGCAGCATTGACATCACTCTCTACCCGGCCGGCACACTCACCAAGGCCCCGCAATGCTACGAAGGCGTCGTCAACGGCACCTCCGATATCGGCATGAGCTGCTTTGCCTACACCCGCGGCCGCTTCCCGCTGATGGAAGGCGTGGACCTGCCATTAGGTTATCCGTCGGGATTAGCCGCCACACGCTGCGCGACCGCCATGGCACAGCAGTTTAAACCCAAAGAACTCGACGACGTGCATCTGCTCTATATCCACGCGCACGGCCCGGGGATTCTCGCTTCGAAAAAGCCCGTCAACAAACTCGCTGATATGAAGGGCCTGCGTGTTCGAGCCACCGGACTATCGGCCAAAATCGTCCAGAACCTCGGCGCCACACCGGTCGCCATGAGTCAGCCGGAAACCTACGAATCCCTGCAAAAAGGCGTCGTCGATGCAACCCTTTGCCCCGTCGAAACACTCAAGGGCTGGAAACAGGGCGAAGTGATCGAATCGGTCACGGACACCTCGATCATCGGCTATACCACGTCGATGTTCGTCGTCATGAACAAGGCCAGTTGGGCAAAACTCAGTGCCGACCAGCAGAAAATCGTCACCGACGTCAGTGCCGAATGGGTGGACAAGCACGGCCATGCATGGGATAAGGCCGACGAAGAAGGCCGCGCGTTTATCGCTGAACTGGGCCGCAAGACCATCGCCTTGGATGCCGGCCAGCAGCAGCAGTGGAAAGACAGTGTCAAGCCGATCCTGGAAGAATACGTGACAAAAACAAAAGAAAAAGAACTGCCCGGCGGCGAACTGCTGGACGCCCTGCAAAAACGCATCGCCCTCGAAGCGACACCCGCCAATTAATTATTGATGAACACACTGAAACTGCAAAACTTCTACACCCGCCTGCTGCGGGGATTGGTCTTCGGACTGATTGTCGTAGCGGGCGTGGGTGTTTTTGTCATGATTGGCGCAACCTGCCTCGACGTCGTCCTGCGCAAGTGCTTTGGTCACTCGATCAAAGGCGCCGTAGATATCGTCAAGATGGCCGGCGCCATTTCGCTGGCCGCGGCACTGCCCTATACCACCGCCGTCAAGGGCCATGTCGCGATTGAGTACTTTTTCCACAAGCTCAACCGCATCGGCCGGATTATCGTCGATTCAATCTGCCGCCTGCTGGGCATCAGCCTGTTTATCTTTCTGGGCTGGCAGTGCATCCTGTACGGCAATCGCTTTCTCGCCACCGGCCAGGTCAGCCAGACACTGGAACTGCCGGTCTTCTGGCTGCCGTGGGTCATCGGGTTCTGCTGTTTTGTATCGGCACTGGTGATTGTTTACAACCTCATTCATCCGGGCCGGGAGATGATTAAACCATGACGCCGCTTCAAATTGGAATTCTCGGATTTTTGCTGCTGCTGATTTTGCTCGCGGCCAGCATGCCAGTCGCCTTTACCATGGCGATTGTCGGCTTCATCGGCTTTGCGATCATCGTCACCGTCCAGGGCGCATCAGGCATGATGACCGGCGAACTGTACGAAACCTTTTCATCACACAGCCTGACGGTCATTCCACTGTTTGTGTTCATGGGACAAATCGCCTTTCACGCCGGCATCAGCCGCCGACTGTTCGATGCAGCCTATCACTGGCTGGGCCACCTGCCGGGAGGCCTCGCCATGTCCACCGTCGGCGCCTGCACGGGTTTCGGCGCCATCTGCGGTTCCGGCCCCGCGACCGCCGCCACCATGGCCTCGGTCGCCATTCCCGAAATGAAACGCTACAAATACGCCTCGGAGTTAAGCTGCGGCTCGGTCGCCGCCGGCGGCAGCCTTGGCATGCTCATTCCGCCGAGCGTGGTCTTTATCGTCTATGCGATTTTAACCGAAGAATCCGTCGGTGACCTGTTCATCGCCGGCATCATCCCGGGCCTGCTGATCGCGGTATTGTTCTGCGGAATGATTTTTATCCGCTGCAAACTTAACCCCGCATTAGGCCCCGCCGGGCCGGCGACAAGCTGGAAGTCCAAGTTTATCTCGCTGGGCGGCGTCTCGGAAACTATCATTCTCTTTATCGCCGTCATCGGCGGCATGTTCGCGGGTTTTTTCACCCCCACCGAAGCGGCCGCTATCGGCGCCGCCGGCAGCCTCATTATTGCCGCCGTGCGAAAAAAACTGACCATCAAAATGCTCACCCGGGCCATTCAGGAAACCGTCCGAACCTCGTGCATGGTCATGATCATTGTCACCGGTGCCGTCATTTTCGGCCGGTTTCTGGCGATTACAAATATTCCGACCGAACTGGCCTCATCGCTGGCGGCCTTGCCGCTGCCGGGTTGGATGGTCATGGGCATGATTATCCTGTTCTACCTGATCGCCGGAAGCTTCATCGATGCGTTGGCGCTGATTATGCTGACGATTCCAATTTTTTATCCCGTCGTCATGGAACTGGGCTACGACCCGATCTGGTTCGGCGTGATTATCGTCGTCGTCACACAGATGGGCGTCATTACCCCGCCGGTCGGCGTCAATGTCTATGTCGTCAGCGGCATCGAACGCGATGTGCCGCTGCAAACGATTTTCCGCGGCAGTATGCCGTTTTTGTTCGCACTGATACTCTCGGCGGTGCTGCTGATGCTGATGCCGCAGCTATGTACCTTTTTGCCGAACCTTTTCAAAGTAGTCCCCCAATAAAAGCGAGGCGATAATGGAGCAATGTCCAAATAACTCAACCGCGTTTCAAAAAATCCTCTTCTGTACGGACTTCTCAGAAAATGCCGACTTCTCGTTTTCGTTCGCCGTCGATGCCGCACAGCGCCGACCGGAAAGCGAGCTGTTTCTGCTGCACGTCGTGCCCGAATCCGAAGCACAGTTCTGGAAGTCCTATGTCTATGAAATTGAAGATGTGGACAACAAGGCCAAACACGACATCGACCTGAAAATCGAACAGACTTACACCTCCCGGCTGCCGGAAGGGATGGATCTAACCGTCGAATTCCGAATCGGCAAAGACTGGCAGGAAATCCTGACCTTCGCCAAAGGAAACGACATCGACCTGATCGTCATGGGCCGACAGGGCCACGGCTCACTGCAAAAAGCCTTCTTCGGCAACGTCGCCGAAAAAATCGTCCGCAAAGCCGACTGCGCCGTCCTGGTAATACCATTAACTTATCAGCAAAAAAAGAAATAATCAATAATCACTAATCAATAGGTCCATTGCATGCGAGTCGTCATCCAACGTGTTTCTCAGGCTTCCGTCACCGTCGATGGCAACATCACCGGTCAGATCGACCGTGGTCTGCTGGTCTTTCTCGGCATCGGCAAAGACGACGATCAAGCTGACATCGGCTTCCTGGCTGACAAGATCGTAAACCTGCGCATCTTCCCGGATGATGACGGTAAAATGAATCTATCCGTCAAAGATATCGGCGGAGGCATTCTGCTCATCAGTCAGTTCACCCTCTTCGGCGACTGCCGAAAAGGCCGCCGCCCCGACTTCACCGCCGCCGGCAACCCGCAAAGCGCGGGCACCCTCTACGAACAAATGATCGACACCCTCAAAACCAAAAACCTCCCCGTCCAAACCGGCATCTTCGCCGCCCACATGGACATCCAAAGCACCAACGACGGGCCAGTCACCCTCCTAATCGACAGCAAGAAAACATTTTAATATTTCGCTTATAATAGGAACACTATCGTGCCATCAATTAAAAACAGTCTAAAATGAATATTCAAATCGCTGCGGCGCAGATCGCCATAACAGGACTGGGTTTCCTTTTTTTTGTAGATAAAATTATTGCTTAATACTGCAACAGATGGTCTATATGGGCGTTTACCAATGGGACAAAGCTGTTTTAAACACTATTTCAGTAGGAAATATCAAGTGTATATTATCGAAGCAAGGAGTATAGATGAAATATCATAATATCCAAAAACATATCGTTCTTATTCTATGTATTCTATTGCTCTTCAGTCAAATCTGTTGTCGTAAACAAGACAAAGATTTTAGTTCTACTCAAGATGACAGGCATTTCATAGTTGCAAAATGGCGATATGGATTTATTGACAGAGATGGAAACGAAGTCATTGAACCTCAGTATAGTTTCGTGAGTAGATTTTGGAATGGTCATGCGGTTGTCATTTCGAAAGAGCGATATATTCTCATTGATGTCAATGGAAATACTGTGCTTGCCCCCAAAGAGTATAAATTATTGTATGGACCAAATGACGGGAGATTGTTAGTCGCTAAAAATAAGCAGGGATTATTTGGCTTTATAACGCTTGATGGTAATATCGCTATCCCATTTGCCTATGACGCGGCATTTGGATTTAACGAAGGGCGTGCGGCGGTCAAACAAAAAGGAAAGTGGGGGTATATTGATGCCAAAGGAAATGTAGTCGTTGATTGTAAATATGACACGGTTTTTAGCTTTTCGGAATCGCGGGCCGTAGTGATTAAAGATAGAAAGTGGGGCTATATTGATCCAGATGGAAATGAAGTTATTCCCTTAAGCTATCATTATGCAAGTTCTTTCAGTGAAGGTTTAGCGTGTATTTCCACCTCTGAGAAAGACCAATACTATATTGATTCCAATGGAGCAAAAGTGATCGTTGGTTCATACCAGGTAATCAGGGACTTTCATGAGGGCCTTGCTGCCGTTAAGCACAAAGGTCAAGACATGTACGGCTTCATTCGTAAAGATGGTTCGATGGCTATTCAGCCACAATTTTCTTCAGTCGATCATTTCAGCAACGGATTATGTGCTGTTATTGCTCCAAAGCGTGAAACGAAATTGGGGAAAATTCTTGGTCGAGATGCCAAAAAGCAAGTCGGCTACATCGACAAAAGAGGAAATTTCCGTATTACCCTTGACCCTGAGTCTGTGGATGATGTAAAAATGAAGATTGGAGGAAGAACTTGGCGAACTTTTGAAAACGGATTGGCATGGGTCGTTACTGAGGAAAAACAGGGTTGTATTAATACCCAAGGCGAATGGGTCTGGTCGCATCCTACAGATACTGATGACCAGATAGAGCCGTTTATGATCGAAGAGCAAATAGATTGTGATGATCCAGAAAAGCGTCTCTGGGCAGCTGTTAAATCGGAAAATATGAAAGTTATAAAAGAGGTTCTGTCCAAACAGCCAGAACTCAGTAATGATCATATTCATACCGCTGCTGAAACCTGTAATATCGATGTAATCAATTTGCTGATAGAATCTGGTGCTGATGTGAATAAGCATACTGATTTTGGAGGTTATACTCCGCTTCACACTTTGGCTTCTTCTAAAAAGACTGAATCCTCCAATGCCATCATAGCACTAATCGAAGCTGGAGCGGAAATCGAAGCAAAGGATCATGATGGGGATACTCCACTGCACGGAGCGATCTCCAGTATGATGTTCAAAGGGCATAGAGACTATGCCGTGAACATCGCACGAACATTACTGGAAAAAGGAGCCTCATGTAACACTAAAAATAATGATGGTGATACACCATTGCATTATGCTGTCATATTTTCTCTGGACCCCGTAATGATTCATTTGCTCTTGAAGAATGGGGCGGACCCAAATACCCCTAATAACGAAGGAAAGACACCACTGATGATTATGGAATTGAAACTCTCTAAGACCTCGAAAGCAGAAAAAGTCAAATGGGTTAAAAACCAGGAGATTATCAACCTATTAAAGAAATCTGAGAGCAAATGATCGAAACCCTCAAAGTTAAAGGCATTCCCATCCAATCCAGCATCTTCGCCGTCCACATTAAAATCCAAAGCACCAACAACGGCCCCGTCACCCTGCTGATTGACAATCAACCGACATTATAATAGAATGCTCGGGTTTATTTTATTAATCCAGAAAGACTGAACATGAAATTATTCCAAATTGCATTACTGATCGCACTGACCACTTTGTCGGCATGTACAATCCCTGCCAATTCGCCTATCTACCCAGTCACTGAGCAAATCGAGCAGATCGATACTTACCACGGCGTTGACGTTTCCGATCCGTATCAATGGCTGGAAGAAGATGTACGCCAATCGGATCGCGTCCGCCAGTGGGTCCAGGCGCAGAATGAGGTCACCTTCGACTATCTTAAATCACTGCCCCAGCGAGCGGTCCTGCGTCAGCGGCTTGAAACGCTTTGGAACTACGACAAGCCCGGCACGCCCTGGAAACTCGGCAATACCTATTTCGTCCGACAAAGAAAAGGCCTGCAAAATCACGCCGTCATTTACAAAATGGATTCGCCCACCGGACAGCGTTCCGTCCTATTTAACCCCAACACATGGTCAGACGACGGCACGACCGCCCTGGGCAGCATGTCATTCAGCCCGGACGGCACCTACGCAGGCTACGGCATCCAAAAGGCCGGTTCCGACTGGCGCACCTGGAAGATTCGCAACATCGAAACAGGAAAAGACCTGCCGGAAGTTTTCCCGTTCCTGAAAATGACCCGCTTTGCCTGGACACCGGACAACCGCGGCTTTTACTATTCCAAATATCCCGAACCGGATGCGCAGGCACAATTTACCGCCCCGAATAAAAACGCGAAGGTCATGTATCACCGCCTCGGCACCGACCCCGCCGATGACACCGTGGTTTATTTCCGACCCGACAAACCCGACTGGACCTACGGCAGCGGCGTCACCGACGACGGCCGGTATCTTATCATCACCGTTTACCTCGGCACAGATGCAAAAAACCGGGCAATGTATTTTGACCTGCAAAAACGAAGCGCAAAACCGGTTGACCTGATCGACAACTTCGAACACGAATACAGCTTCGTCGATAACGACGGGCCGGTGTTCTATTTCATCACCGACAACGCCGCCCCGCGCCGCCGGCTCATCGCCATCGACATCCGCCAACCCGCCCCTCAGCACTGGCGAGAGATCATCCCGCAGACCGAAGCCCCGTTGATGGATGTCAGCCGCATCGACAACCACTTCATCTGCAGCTACCTCGAAGACGTCACCAGTCGCATACGCCTCTTTTCGCTAAAGGGTGAGCCTATCGAAACCAACGCCTTCCCAAAAATGGGCACCCTCTCCGGCTTTTCCGGCAAAAACAGCGATACCGAAACCTTCTACAGCTACCAGTCATTCACCACCCCGCCGCAGATCTATCGCTACGACCTGCGCAGCGGAAAGTCAACCCTGCTCGAAAAAACCCAAATCGATTACGACGCCGACCGCTACGTCAGCAAGCAGGTCTTCTATACCAGCAAAGACGGCACTCGCGTCCCCATGTTCATTATGCACAAAAAAGGCCTCGTCCTGGACGGCAAAAATCCGACGCTGCTCTACGGCTACGGCGGCTTTAACAGCACGCTCAAACCCTACTTCTCCTCAACCCGCGGCCTCTGGCTGGAAACCGGCGGCGTCTTCGCCATGGCCAATCTTCGCGGTGGCGGCGAATACGGCCAGACCTGGCATGAAGCCGGCAAACGCATGAAAAAACAAAACGTCTTTGATGACTTTATCGCCGCAGCCGAATACCTCATCGACCAGCGATACACCTCATCCAAAAAACT
Organism: Sedimentisphaerales bacterium; assembly: GCA_028282905.1. Classification (GTDB taxonomy): domain Bacteria; phylum Planctomycetota; class Phycisphaerae; order Sedimentisphaerales; family Anaerohalosphaeraceae; genus 4572-13. Next base: position 16,639 of record JANQGW010000011.1, read on the forward strand.
CGCCATCCAGGGCGGCTCCAACGGAGGCCTGCTCGTCGGCGCCTGCATGGCACAACGACCCGACCTGTTCGCTGCCGCCATCCCGGAAGTTGGCATCATGGATATGCTGCGCTACGACCAGTTCACCGCCGGACGTTTCTGGGTCGGTGAATACGGTTCCGCGCAGGAAAACAAAGAGATGTTCGAATACCTCAAAGGCTACTCACCCTACCACAACCTGAAAGACAACACGCGATACCCGGCCACGCTGGTGGTCACCGCCGACACCGACGACCGCGTCGTCCCCGGTCATTCGTTCAAGTTCACCGCCCGCCTTCAGCAGGCCCACAAAGGCAGCCGACCCGTCTTGATCCGCATTGAAACCAGCGCCGGACACGGCTCCGGCAAACCAACCTCCATGGCCATCGAAGAAACCGCCGACATCTACGCCTTCCTAATGCAAAACCTCGGCGTCAAATCCGTTCCCCCATCTGACAAATAATTATCAGTAGAAAGAATAACGTCATTCCGAGCGAAGCCATTTGGGAACGCGGGCATCTCGCCCGCACATAACGCCGCACAAGCGTTCATGCTCCTGACAATCATCCGCCCAAATGAGATGCTGCGGCTGTGATAAACAGCCATCCCGACACAGTCGCCGATTCCAAAATATATCTTCAAACCCATTCACAACCACCTGTCTCGCCGAAGCCTTTGGCGAAGGCGGATTCGCGGTTCAACTTTGCCCTTTAAACAAAAAAACACTGCGGCGAAGGTGGGTGTGACGCCGCAGTGTTCGGTGA
>JANQGW010000057.1 GCA_028282905.1 Sedimentisphaerales bacterium
CTGGTTGTTCGTTATGAATATCATCTTAAAAACTTTCTGGCCATGGTGCAACTTGGCTGCATCCTAATCCTCCTAAGGAGGGTTAGGGGATGACTTCTATATTGAAGATGCTGAACTGACATATTTACAAAATAAAGGCAAATTTTACCAGTTTGATCATTATAATAAGCTGACGGACTATCCAATCTATTGGGGGGCACGATATGATTTCCTCTATCACAGGATAGACTCTATCAGCCCGAGTTTTGCCAGCAATTCATTGCTTTATTCGTTGCTGGACAACCCATCTTCAGATACGATGATGATGTATTCAAGGCCGTCAGGGTGGGCAGATCTTGAGATACCAAAAATGGCTTGGACGGTAGAAGGTGTCGATATTCCTATTGAGAGCCTGTGCCTTGAAATCAACTACGATTTTATGAGGAAGCCATCCAATATAAAGAATTTGAGCATCGTGGTTGATGACAGACTCGGTCCGTACTTTGTTTTAGATGTTGCTGATATCTCTAACAGGAAAGACGGCAGTGGAACATTCCACCGGTCATACTCTCCGAATACCAGTGTCTCGGTAGAAGCACCGCATAAATATGGTGAATGGATTTTCAAGGGCTGGTTTGACAGATATGGTACATTGGTTTCCGATGATCCTGAAATCGACGTATTTTTGAATTCAGATAAATACCTGAAAGCCAGATATGAACCATTATTCTTAACTGTTTCCGGCCGTGTGGGAAATTCAGAGGGGATTGGTATTTGCAATTACGATGTGACTGTCAATGTGGATGACATAGGCAGCGTTAATCTTGTTACAGATGATTTTGGTATATTTAGTACAACCGTGCCAAACGATAGCTCAGGCAGTATCAATGTTGGATTATTGGCACCAGAGCTATTTACGGATATTTCTGAAGACTTTGAATGTTTCTTCACTCTTGGCAATTACTCCGTCGAAACTGCTCCGGAAAATGTTAATGCCTGCGATGGTCTTTCTGCGAGGAACATAATGGTAACATGGGACATTGAAGAAGGATACTATTACAAAGTATATCGCAGTGAAGTTGGTTCTGATGAGTTAACAGATATTTGTGACTGGACCGCTGATTTAAACAGCTATGCAGATGATGGAGCAACGCCAGGGATAGATTATTCGTATTATGTTAGAGCCGCTTTAGATGCTGATGGATCAGGCACTGGAGCCACAAATAGTGATAATGGCTGTTTGTTGATGGAAGTGTACGAATCTGATATCAATCGTGATAATGTTGTCGATTATCTGGATTTTATCTTTTTGGCGGAAGATTGGTTAAAAGACAACACAAGCCTATATCAGAAGTCTGCGGGAGATATTGACGAAAATTCTGATACCGACACGGTGGACTTAAAAGACTTGGAGATTTTCGCTGACCAGTGGTTGAGTGGTACGTAAATATATAGAGTTTTATTGACGCTAAAACAGTGCACAGTGTCTCATTTTCAGTTGAAAGTTAGGGATCTGGAGTTGGATAAAGATGCCAATTGCTCTCATAGAGAGGTCTCTCACAATTCCGAGGTTATCTATATCTTATAAGTCTTGGGGCTTTATAGAAGAGGTCCAAGTATCAAATGGATGATTGACTATTTTAAAATGAGCCTCCTCCTTGAGCCCTTGTGTCGGCCAGAAATTCTCATTTCAATTAAGGCTCCATTTCTTGCAATTTTAGACAGGGGATAGAATAACGCAATCGCAAACTCCCCCTGTTTGAGAAAAAGAAGTGGCAGAGCATCGCCAACTTTTCGACCTTTGAAATAAGGCCGAGCATCAAGTTAGGGAGGGCCGTAGGATGAGAAATATACTTCCGCTGTCACTTCTGCAAAATGGTAGAATTTTCCAGAAAACTATTGACAGCAACGGACACAAGATGTACGATTTTAGCTTAAAAACCCATGCGTCTGTAGCTCAATTGGATAGAGCATCGGTCTTCGGAACCGAGGGTTGAGGGTTCGAGTCCTTCCAGATGCGGTTCTTTTTTTCTCCCACATAACCGAGCTTTTACAGCTTTTTAAGCGGATTTCACAATAATATGAGCCTGTATTCGGCAAGCTCCTCATCGGCGGAAGCTATCCACCAATGAGGGAGATGTTTTCTGTGTTTTGTTGATATTCACTATTCGGCTGTTACCGGCTGCCTTTTCGTATCAGTTTTGCATCGACCCAGTTGCCGTGGTCGTTTTCGGTGCCGTCGCCGAGGTCGGTCAGGACCAGCCGCAGTTCTTTGACGCCCTTAATATCGAGTTCCATGAGCTGTTTGATGTTTTTGCCGGTCATTTCCGGGCTTTCGAAGACGAGTTTGCCGTCGGCGAAGACGCGGAACATGACGCTGCCGGCGTCGCCGACTTCGTCATCCATGCCGACGTGGCCTGCGAGGCGGTCGAAACTGCCGTCAATCTTGTAGATTAATTCCGAGTTAGCTTTGACGCCCAATCCTTTTTCATAGGTCTGGCCGTTGACGGTGATGGTTTTTCCGCCGAAACTTGTGTCATTTTTGAATTCGCCCTTGATGGAAGTTGGTTTCAGGTCGCTCAGGTAGATGACCTCGTCGGCCAGCGGCGGGGCGTTCATATCCCGAATGACATTGAACTCAGCGGCGGAAGCGAACTTGTTGCCGTGGATTTCGCTGAGGATTTTAATCCGAACGAACTCGCCCCAGACGGCCGGGAAGTTAACGGTCTGCATCTCTTTGATCTTTTCGAAGGCGCCTTTATACACCGGCTCGCCGAAGTTGTCCTTGGTGCGGCTGATGTAAATTTCAAAATCTTTGATGGCCCCGTTGCCGAGGTTTTCGCGGGCCTGGTACTGGAAGCCGTTGACGGCGTAGAGACCGTTGAGGCCGATTTCGACGATATAAGGATGCTCGGTGACATCGTCGCCGGGTTTCTTGCTGTAATTCGAATGCCAGATGGTCTCGGGCGTTCCGTCAAAGGCGTTGTTAATGCAGCGGCCCTGTTGGGAGTTCGTGGTGACGGTAAATTCCGAGCGATCCAGTTCGGCGGTGACTTCCGGAACGGGATAATCGGGTGATGCGGCAATCTTAAGGCTTTCGTCGATGTCAAGATGCAGTATCACTTCTTTGTCAGTGGAGGTACGCGGCAGTTTGACATGGACGATGCCTCGTCGGTCGTCCGGGTCGTGATACCAGCCTGAGACGGTGTTAACGTAGGCGTTCGGTTCGGTCAGTTCGAGCAGTTTTCTGCTGCCCATGTGGATTGCTCGCGGTTTAAGCTCGGAATGAATTTCAAACTGATAGACGCGGCTGGTCAGTTTGCCGTCAAAGTCGCCTACACTGGGGCCGACGCTAACTTTGATGTCGCCGGCGGTGCCTTTGGGAGCGTTGACCTGAATAAGCTGGGTGGCGTATTGGCCCTGCTGGTATTTTCGTGTCAGGCCGTCGTCTTCATACATTTTAAACTGTGACTGGCCATATGGATAAATATCAATGGTCAGAGGGTCTTTGGGTTTCTGGTTATTGTAAAGCATCTCCGGATACATGGGGATGATCGCACCGGCTTTGACGATCAGCGGCAGTTTGCCGAGTGTGATGGGGTAGGCGTCGATAGTTTTGGGGCCTTGGATTCTTCGGCCGTCCCAGTAGTCGATCCACTGGCCCTCGGGCAGGTAAATGTCTTTTTTACGCCAGCCCCGGTTAATGTTCATGCTGGTGTAAACGGGGGCAACGAGAATCCATTCGCCCAGCATGTACTGGTACTGAGTGGATTTGTCCCATGTCTTTTCGTCCTGCGGATGGTCCCAGATCATGCCGCGGACAATGGGAGCGCCGGTATCATATGCTTCCTTAGTGTATTTGTACATATAGGGCGTCATCCGCATTTTCAGCTTTAAGTACTGGCGGTTGATCGAGCGGTAGGGTTCGTCATAGGCCCATGGGCTTTTACTCAAGTGGCTCCATCCGCTCATTGCGTAGAGGGCCGGCGTAAAGCACTTCCATTGGAGGTCGCGCGTGTAGGTTTCGGCACTGCCGCCGAAGATGCCGTCCACATCGGTTGTGGCATAGGCCTGTCCGGACATACCGGAGCCGATGAGCGTGGGGATATGATAGCGGATCAGATCCCAAGAGCCGTACTGGTCGCCGGTCCAGCAGATGGAGTATCGTTGTGTGCCTGCCCAGCCCTGAACGGTCCAGACGAAACCGCGGGAGTCGGAGTTCGTGACCAGTGACTCCCACGCCTGCTTGTTGGCATCGAGTGAGAACTGGTAGGCCGGTCCAGTCCAGGCGACGTCCAGCTTTTGCAAGCGGGTTCCGGCGGTGCCGACTTCCCAAGCGTTTTTTTCGAGCCCTTTTTCGGTCCAGAGACCCGTATAGAAACCCAGGTCGGCCAGTGAGCGGACGACGCGTTCCAGTTCGACATAGCCGCAGCCGTAGCCGTCGTTGACCAGCAGCCAACCGCCCGGCATATCGTGCTTGCGGTACTGTTCGGCGCATCGATCGATGCAGTCGGGGGTGATCTCGACGAAATTGCCGTTTTCGTCCTTGAGCGGTTCTTTTGTTTCTTTGTCACGCGTCATCCAAGCGTCTGCTTCGCCAAGTTCCAGTGCCCAGATGGGGATGAAATTGGGCCGGCCGGTAAATTGGGTGTACAGGTCGAGAACGCGGTTGAAGGTGCTGCCGACGAAATAGTAGGCATCGAAGCGGTTTTCGTGGTGCTGCAGGCTGATAGACTGGTTGTCGGTAAAGTCATAGGCACCGGTCGAAAAGGTATTTCGCAGGACGCCGTATCCGCTGCTGCTCATATAGAACGGCGCCGGATTGGGGTGGCCGCCTTCGTTCCAATTGCCATCGGCTTTGATATCGATTTTGGTGCCTTTATGCGAGAAGTAGCCGTTCTGCTGGCCGCCGCCGTAGTAATATTCCTGCAGGCCGGTACTCAGGGTTTGGGTCGTCGCGGCCTCGGTGATCTGGAGGGGACTTAACTCTTTAAAGATGGTTTTATTGGTCGCATCCAGCAACTCGACCGTACAATTGCTCTTTTTCATCCGCAGAGTGAGCGCATCGGTTTTGAAGGTGACTTGAGAGTCTGTCTCTTTGACTTTCAGGTTCGGTACGTCAGTTGTGTTGTTGATGACGATTTGTGCTTTGGTGGGGTCATTTTTAGGGTCTTCAAAGCTGCCGTTGAAGCCTGCTGAGATTTGGAAGATGTCGGGCCGGTAGAATTTAATTCGGATTTCATAGCCGTTATCGGTGGTGGCGGTGTATTCTTTGGCTCTTGATTTTTTGGAAAATTTGATGACGGAGCCCGGTTCCTGCGGCCGGTCTTTTATTTCTACCGCCTGCTGAGGGGATGAAATATTTGAACAGCCGATAGCCCACAAAAGGGCAAGGGAAATGAGCACACGGTTGAAAACGTTAGACGGCACTGAATTTTGTTCTGACATGATTGTCCCCACTGATTCAAACGGGAAAATTTCGGGTTATTACGCTACCTATTTATATAGTCGAGTCGGCTTTGACTGTCAATCATCATTATTGCTGTCTGCAACTTTGTTACAGTGTTTTGGATGTTTTTTCTTGTTTATTGGAGGTCCATCCACTTCAGGTTATATTTTGGGGCGATGGTTTCGATGCAGATTCGTGTCAGATTGATCCATTTTTCGCATTTGTCCAGTACGGCACTGTCGGAGGTGGCGATGATATGGGGCGATTCGGCGAGCAGTTTGTCGGGACTGAAGGCCAGTTCGACACTCCAGTTGAGCTTCTTTTGGTCGGCGAAGTGGGTGATTAGCTTTTTGAGCCGGCCGGAATTGGAGACGGGTTTGTCCAGCAGCCACAGCACATCGGCCGGTGTGAGTTTATTCAATATATGGGAAATTATGTTGATTGCGGGTGCGGTTTCTTCTACTTTTCGATAAGTTCCGTGAATGCCCGCCAAGTCGCGGATACAGCCGTCACGGGCGGCAAATAGCACGCCGCCAGCCAGGGCGGCTTCTATGGTAATCAGCACGTTATAGCCGTCCAGAACAAGTGATTTTCCGAGAACCACCTGTTCTGCAGTCACTTGCCGGGTGGCTCGGTTTTCACGCTGCTGGTCGCTGCAGGCACATCGCATGACGGCCAGACGCTGGCGACTGGTGAGTTTGTACCGGTCACCGACGAGTTTGAGAGTGGATTTGTCGGCATAGCCGTTGCTGAGTAACCAACTCATATCCGTAACTGCCTGACGGAGTGTCGGCAGAGTTTGGGCGGAAAACAGTTTCGCATCTTCCGGATGCGGGCCGCGATGGATTCGTTTGTCCGGCATATCACTATCATATCGCAGTTGCCGGGCGAAAACAAGGGGGCAGGCCATATTGGAGGGCTTTAAAAAGGCATTGACAGTTTGCGGGGATTGGACTACCATACGCCTTTTTCAGTAGAAAGTTCAGAGATGCCCAGTCATAGATTAGCGAAATTAGAAATTGGTGATTTGCAGATCCTCGGCTATTCGGTCGCCGGCGAAGAGACCGTGGTGGGGATTCCGCAACTGGATGTATGTTTTGATATCGGCAAGGCACCGGATCAGTTGATATCGATTGGGCATGTTCTGTTGACGCATGGACATATGGATCACGCCGCGGGGATTGCTTATTATTTGTCGCATCGCAAATTTAACGGGATGAGCGAGGGAACGGTTTTGGCGCCGGCCAATACGATTAAGCCGATGGGGGAGATTGTGGATGCCTGGGGGCGGCTGGACGGCAATCGCATTCCGGCTAAACTCGTTGGCGTCGAACCCGGTTTTGAACATCGTGTTAAGCCGAATCTGGTTGCGAGGGCTTTTCCGGTGAAACACTGCCGCGGCGCGGTGGGCTACTGCCTGCTGGAGACACGAAAAAAGCTCAAAAAAGAGTATCGCGGCCTGACCGGAAAGCAGATTGTTGAGCTGAAAAAACAGGGCGTTGATATTGAGGACGTGATTGAGATTCCACTGGTCAGTTATCTTGGCGATACGCAGTACGTGGATTATGCCGAACTGGACTATGTGTCCAGGAGTAAGATTCTGATTGCCGAATGCACATTTTTTGAAGATGAACACACCGACCGGGCCTATGCGGGCAAGCACATGCATATTGATGATTTTGCGCCGCTGCTGGAACGCATGGAAAACGAGCATGTCATTATTACACATCTGACGCACCGAACCAGCATGACCGAGGCAAAAAAGACACTCAGCGAACGGCTTTCAGCGGAGACTTATAAGAAAGTCATGCTGTTGATGGATCGGACGAACTGGGTTCGCAGAAAGCGTCCGGCCCAATAACTCGCCGCGGATTTTCTTTCACAGGTTTTTTACTGCATGATCTGCCACATGGCCCAGACGATGGTGATGTCGGCAACGATGTGGATCAGCACTGGAATGGCCAGACCACCGGTGAGACGGTAGAATTGGCGGAAAATCCAGCCCACAAATGCCAGGGCCAGGAAACTGAATATGACGAAAGCCGGCTTAGCGACCGGAAACATCACGACGGCATGATAGCCCGCAAACAGGACGTCAACCGGGCCGGGCAGCCATGATTTCGGTTTAAAGCAACCCCGCCAGAAGGATTCCTCCAGAAACGGGTTGACAAAGCAGGCGTACAGGGCAAATGCCGTAAATGAGACATTTGACAGGCCGACTGAGTCCATGGTGTGGGCAAGATTGATTGTCTCCTGTCTTGCCCAGGGCCAGAGGTAAAAAATAACCGCTCCCGGCAGCAGCCCGCCCAGGCAGATCAGCGGCCAGTAACACGGACGGAAACCGGAGACGAGCAGTTTGAGAGTTTTTTTGCGATTCAGGCTGATGATGCAGATTAGTAGAATCAGGTGATACAGCAAAACGGCGAATGTCCCGCTTTTAAAGACAAATACGCCCAGAATCACGGCCAGATAGGGCGATATAATACCGGCGATTTTCAGAGTTGTTTCAACAGGGAAGGGGCGATTGGCCATCGGCTATTCCTTTTGGCACAATTGCCATGCGCGGAGTGTTTCGGCGACCGACCAGGCTTGTGCATAGGTACCGCGTGGGGTATGCGGATCATCGCCGTCGAAGATTTCCGAGATATTGCCGATGCAGGCGCTTTCATCAAGATGCTTGATCAATGGGGCCAGAAAGCCGCGACATTGGCGTTTAGCGGTGGGATCGAAGCCGTGTGTTTTCAGATAGGCCTCGATGAACGGGCCGATCAGCCAGGCCCAGACGGTTCCCTGATGATAAGCGGCGTCACGCTGGCCCATTGAGCCGGTGCATTGGCGTTTGTAACGTGGGTCGTCGTCGGCCAGTGTTCGCAGGCCATAGGGGGTCAACAGATGCTTCTGGACAACGTCAACGACTTTTTGGGCTTGCTTGATATTCAGAGGCGTAAAGGGCAGGCTTACGGCGAAAATCTGGTTGGGCCGCAGGCTGCTGTCTGCTTTGCCGGTCGGCAGAATGCAGTCGTTTAAATAGCCTTTGGACTCGTTCCAGAATAACTGCTGAAAGCTGTGGCGGACCTGTTCGGCCAGATCATGCCAGGTGCTGTCGTCGGAGTCTTTGGATTTGTAATACTCGGCCAGACAGCACAAATTGCTGTACCACAGGGCATTAATCTCGACGGCTTTGCCGTAGCGGGGCGTGAATGCGATGCCCTCGTGCTTGGCGTCCATCCATGTAAGCTGCGTATCAATATCACCTCCGGTAATCAGGCCGTCGGCGTCGGCGTGGATACCAAAACGGGTGCCTTTTCGGTAGGAATCCATAATCCATTTAATTGCCGGTAGTAAAGTATTGCAGAAGTTTTTCCGGTCGTCAGTAGCCTCCAGATAGCGGAAGGCTGCATGGACGAACCACTGCGACGCATCGATACTGTTGTAGTGCGGCTTGTTACCATAATCATCAAAGCGGTTTGGGACCATGCCTTCGCTGACCGCGTCGGCAAAAGTTTTCAGCACGCCCCAGGCTTCGTCATGGCGACCGGTACACAGGCAGGTGCCTTCCAAGGCGATGAATGTATCTCTGCCCCAGTCAAGAAACCATGGGTAGCCGGCCAAAATACTGGGCGCAATCTGCTCGTTGATGGTTCGCTCGATGACACACTGGTCGACGGCCAGGATTAGTTTCCGGCTGACGTTATCAGTCGGCTCGGCGGCTTTCAGAAGTTGTTTTTCATGTAAACTGATTGCATCAATAGCCGTCGAAAGGTCCATTTTGGACAACGTTTCCTGGGGGTGGTTGGCGTCAAACAGGCCAGCCCAGAACACAAATTGGCGTCGGCCTTTGATGCGTTTTCGATAGACACCCGGTGACCACAGGTCTTCAAAACAGTCCTGTCCACGACGGCGTTCGACGCGGTAAAAGAAGCGGTGCCACCATTCGGGGCTTTGCTCAAACCGCATTTCTCGGCAGTACAGTGACAGTCTGCCCATGCTTTCGTCATCGGTGGCGATACTAAGCTGCTCATCGTCCCAGACCGATGTCAGTGCCGCATGGCTGTGCTGGAGTGAGTGAAAATCTCGCATTGCGGCAAACGGGCGGATCGTAAACTCGAAAATTTCCGTAACGTTCGTAAAGCTGTAAGAAATCGCGAGAATATCCGAATCGGGCAGCAGATAGATGGATTTGGTCAGGCGTGCGCAGTCCAGATCATACTCAAAATGTACGCCGGCGTCTTTTCTGAATTCCAGCAGTCGTTCGTAGCCGTTGGGATGCAGAGCATGGTCGAACTCGAAATTACTGATAGAGAAACTGCCGCTCTTGCGATTGACCGTTTCCAGGCAGTTTGACAGGGCCGCGATGCGATTGGCCGGCGGCGTGTGGGTGCCGACCAGCAGGCCGTGATAGCGACGGGTGTTGCAGCCGAGAATCGTCCCGGAGGCAAATCCACCCCGGCTGTTAGTCAGAAGCCACTCGGATTCCAGCAGAGAATCAATCGATTTATCTCGGATCGATACGGAAACCGCACTGGTGTCGGCATTGTTTTGTGTCAACATTCTTGTCATCCTTGTCGTCGAATGGTGAACTGTAATTCTATTGTTCTATGAGGTCTTGGATAGCGATTTTTTGTTTTTAGAAAAAGACTGATCGCATCGCTGGCGGAGATTGCCCAGTACATTCATGAAATTGATATAGGAATCATATGGCGATTCATAGGGGTTGAAATATTTGTGGACATCGCCATCGGCAAAGTACTTTGTACACATATAATAGAAGTGGTCGGATGTTTGCAGTCTGCGCCAGTCCGCCAATAATTCTTCGTTTTGTGTCTGCTTGATCAGCTTTTCGATTTTATAGACTTCGTGCAGGGCGTTGGACTGCATGGCGTTGCCCAGCCAGGCTGACAGGTCGCGTTCGGTATCGGCCCAACTGATGATATGCGGCACATCGACCACATCGACGGCGTCGTAGGTATCGACCAGTTCTCCGGGCGTCATGAAATTGTTATCCGGATGTTTGAGTACCTCGGCAGGCAAATGTTCCATGAAATCAAAAATGCCTGTGTCTTCCCACTGGTGTTCGCCAAATGTTTCATAATCCATAAAGAGGTTAACGCATTGGCCGTTGCCGTTGACCCGGTTGACCCAGCCGGCGAATTTATCAGCCGTCAGTGGAAATTCCGGCCAGTCGTGATTGCTGAAACGGAAGGCAATGTCATCGCTAAGTGAATAGTTTTTCAGCAGCAGTTTAAGCCGATCACAGTTGGACGGACGATAGACAAAATTGCTGTTGCGATGGCCCAGGACATGATCGGCGCCTTCGGCAATAATCGCGTCAAAGCGGCCGGTTTTTTCAATTGTCTCAGCCAGTGCATTGCTGTAAATCAACTCCGTATTGCGGAAGACCCGCGGTGTCTGGCCGTAGAGTTTACGAATCAGTTCAGTGTGCTGGTTAATCTGTTCGATAAATTCGCTGTGCGAATAAAGGAAGCTGAGGCTGTGATGATAAGTTTCACCCAAGAATTCGACACAGCCGGTTTCAGCCAGCGCATCAAACGTACTCATGACTTCAGGGCAATATTTCTGGAACTGCTCCAGGACAACACCGGTAATGCTGTAGGCGATTTTGAATTGTCCTTCGTATCGGCGAATCACTTCCAGCAGCAGTCGATTGGATGGCAGATAACATTTGCTGGCGACTTTGCGACAGATTGAAGCGTTCTTAAATTCGTCGAAATATCGCGGCGTATGGTCAAATACTGTGTAATGCCGCAGGCGAAACGGCTGATGAACCTGAAAATAAAAACAAACGGATGCCATATTCACTACTCCTCCGGATACGGATATTGGCATGTCTTAGACATGCTGCACCATCTCCTGATAGATTTGTTTGCATTTTTCCGCGGCTCCGGCCCATTTCAGCCGACGTACCTCAAAGTTGCCGTGTTCCCGCAGGGTCAACTGCAAGGGCGGGTACTTCAGGACCGCGATGATCTTATTGGCCATTTCATTAACATCCCAGAAATCGACTTTCAGTACATGTGTCAGCACTTCGGCGACACCGCTTTGTTTGCTGATCAGTACCGGTACATCATGGTTCAGCGCTTCCAGTGGAGCGATGCCAAACGGTTCAGATACAGACGGCATGACGTAGAGGTCGGCCATCTGGTAGACTTTTTCGAGGTCTTTACCACGTAAAAAGCCGGTAAACAGGACTTTATGGCCGATGCCCATCTGGGCGGCCATTTCGATAATGCGGTGCATCATATCGCCGGTTCCGGCGATGACAAACTTGACATTATCGACTTTTTCGAGGACTTTCCGGGCGGCCATGAGGAAATATTCCGGTCCCTTCTGCATGGTAATCCGGCCCAAAAACAGTACGATCTTTTCATCATTACTGATGCCGACATGGTCAAAGGCCATGCGGCTTTCACCGTTTTGCTCGACGCCGTTATAAACAACCTCAACCTTTTCGCCGAGGACGCCGTAGCGGCTGATAATGATGTTGCGAGTCAGGTCGCTGACGGCGATAATTTTGTTGGCCGCGTGCATCCCGCGGTTTTCTATATTATAGATCATCTGGTTGACGTGTTCGCCGCTGCGGTCAAATTCTGTCGAATGGACGTGCACGACCAGCGGCTTTCCGGTTACGGAAGCGACGGCAATGGCTGCCGGGTAGGTCATCCAGTCGTGGGCGTGAATAACGTCAAAATCCTCCTGCATGGCCAGCCGGACCGCTGAGGCCGCATAGCGATGGGCTTCGGTGTACATGTCGCCGCCGTATTGACCGGCACCGGTTGGTTCGATATCAATATCGGCGATCATCTGATACCATTCATCGACCGCGGTTTCACCGCCGGCCTCTCGAATGTAATCAACCGTTCGCTCGCGGACAATGGTTTCGATTTTCTGCTGGTAATACTCCGGTGTAATATACGGCTGCAGCAGCGAGGGGATTTCGTGGAATGTCGTGTGCGTGAAGTCGTCATTCCGCTCGACTTCATGAATCTGGTCAGGATTGCGATAGGTCTGTGTCTGTTTGCACTGGCGCGGACTGAGTATCTTGACGTGTCCGGAGGCGTTTTCGTCAAGCGGTTTGGGAAGTACAAACGTTACATCCAGCCCCAACTCGTCCATGGCTTTGGTCAAACCATGGCAGGCAGTTCCCAGTCCTCCGCTGATGTATGGGGGAAACTCCCATCCAAGCATGAACACTCTCATTGTACGCTCCCGATGACTGCTGAAAGCAGGATTTTTGAACAGTTCAATTCCATTTTTACTGTTTGAAGGCCAAAAAAGTCCCTATCTCTTTTTCTAAACGGAGTTTATTATAGAATTGGGTCGGCAAAACGTCCATAAAAAATTCATGAAAAATGTTATTTGGCGTGAAATATTTGCCCGATAATAATGCAAATACCGGAAAATACCCATAAAAACGGCCTTCAGACCCTAAAGACAAAAAAAAGACCGTCCCCTTCTCGCGGGAACGGTCCGAAACTCAAGTTTCAGATGTAAAACCAACAGGTTCGATTTAGAGGTCCTGGGGCTTTACGGTGCTGCGGCGGTTTGCCTCGGTACGCTCAATCGCACCATCCAGCAGGGCATAAACCTTTTCATTCAGTGCAGCGATTGCATCGGACGAACTCATCTTGCCCTGGCTCTTGACATAGGCCTTGACCTTGCTGGCTACAACCAATACTTCCTTAGTGGCTGCTTTTTTCTTTGTTGCTTTTTTCTTTGCTACTTTTTTCTTAGCTGCTTTTTTCTTTGCCATGTGGCACCTCCGTGTAAAAAAATGTTAGTTCCAATAATAACAGGCTTACGTAAGCCCAAAAAGCAATTTAGAGGTATTTTGTGTATGTTCGAGCTTTATTGCAATAAAAAAATTCCTAAAAAGTGCAAAATTTTGCACTCACAGAGCCTATAACCCAAAAAATCTGCACTTTTGCCCCCTGATTTTCACGGTGTTGGTTCAATTTATGTTTTTTGGGGCATTTGCGGTTAATTGTTTGCGGTCTCTGGTCGATGTGAAAATCACGTTAAAACGCTGTATATCAATGGATGTCGGGAGTTTGCACAATGCCAAAAAAGACGAGCCAACAAGCAGTAAAAACGGCAGCGGTTAAGGATTTTGTGACGGTTGCATTTGCCGAAGATATGGATCTGGCCAAGGAGTATAAGCAAATGCTGGCCGGCCATGAAATTCCTGTGGCGATCAAACGCCAGCCGGAGATGGCCCAGAACGGCTTTTCGGATATTGCGATTCTGGTGCCGGAATCTTTGCTGGATGAGGCCCATGAACTGATCAGCGAAGAGGCGTCTTATGACGATTTCTTTGATATGATCTTTGATGACTCCGACAGCCAGGGCTTTAGTGACTTCGATGCCTTTGATGACAGTGATGACTACTATTAAAAGTAACAAAATTAAAGCAACAAACCTTCTTTTTGTGTGAGATACTATGGCAGCGGATAAAAAAACTGACGAAGCAGGCAGCAAAAAAGATAAACGCTCATTTACTGAACGCCGCAAAAGTGTGGTGGATCGACGGCTTGGACTGGATCGTCGTCGCGGCCCCGGCCACCGGCGCAGCCCCGAACGGCGAGCCGCCGAAGAAGGCGAAATGAATGACGAACAATTCGAATTCCTCATGGCAATTGACCAGTACAAGCAGGCCAACCAGCGGCCGTTCCCGACGTGGACCGAGGTGCTTGAGGTCATCAAGGCGCTGGGCTATCGGAAAGTAGCCGAACCGCAGTCACTGGAATCGTTCCGTAAGGAAGATAAAGAAGAACCGGTCCAGGTTTAGCTCAAGACCGATTTTAGTTAAGAATATTACGCGGATTTTAAGCAACACTTAAAATCCGCGTCTCTATGCGCTGTTCAGCCGGCGGATGTCGGTCAAACGAAAGATCAATAATCGCAGCCAAAAAGACTTCCGAACCTTTATTTATTCTTCGTTTGGTCATGCTCCTCCACAGGTCATGATTTTAAAGCTTCGGATATACAAAAGAAATAATAGCACTTGCCTCCAAAGATCACCATTCATTAAATTTTCGTTAATTTCAATTGAACTTAAGGTTAAATCTTCAGGATTAAAGAAAACGTCGCCATTCATCGTCGAAAATCTCATTTTAGAACTGATTCGAATATTCACTTGCCTCAAAGATGCAATCCTTTCTCCATTGGTATCAAAAAGCAGCCAAGGACGCTGAAAATCAAATTTCCAAATACTCCGCTGGCCTAACTGCCATCCCCCAAGATGGAGACCTTCCCAATATAAGTCAAACCTGGTTTTTTTATGGGATTTTTGAAGTATTTCATAAGTGATATTTTTATCGAGATTGCCAATCAGATAAAAAGATGGAATAAAGATCAGAGTTCCATATCCTCGCCCCATCGAATATCCTATAATTTTCTTTTTGCATTTCTTGGAGACTAGTCTTAGAGACGCATTGTAATTAAACGAACTCGCAGACGAATGCCATTGCAGGTCTACCTGATTCGTAAAAGGAGAAATCTCTGTTTTTTCAACTTTACGCAAAAAAGTCTTTCTCTGTTTTTGAATCCGTTTCTTCATTTTAGGATTCACGCAAAGAGATTCCAAGTCAACAATGTTTGAAGAAATACTATGATCGGTCATTATTTACTCGCACTACGCTGGCAAAACAAAAGACTCTTGAGACTTTTATTTATCCTTTATTGTATAAGAAACTTCCCAGCTATGGTTTACGGGATATGTCTTGTATGCCACATTTTCAGCAATACCCGACAGGGCGTTTTGGATTTCTTGTTCATCAGGGAAATTTTTGACGATTTCAAATTTCCTGCCGTCATTCAGGATGCGTTCTTCTATTACGTTTCCTTCAGCATCATATCTTCGATTTCTGCCTTCATAAGCATCCGGAAGCTGGTCAACAAACAGAACAAACGCCCCATGGCGTAGCTTGCTGTGAAGCGCTGAGAGGAAATGTCCGAGGTGCGATTTTGGGATATGTGACCACCACCAATGAGAAAAAGCGGCTGAAAAACCGGAAGCAATCCCATCGAGAGAATAGGCATCTGCAACCTGAAAATCCACATGCGGGCAGTGAGCAAGCTTTTTCCGGGCGATGGATACAACCGAAGGATTCACGTCAGTAGCCAGTATGGACTTCGCTGTGGCAGCATTGATTTCAGTCCAGTATCCCGTTCCGCATGCAATCTCAAGGACATTGTGATTTTCGAATAGGCTTCGGTACCTGGCTTTGGCAGGAATACGCATCTTCTCTGATTCCGGATCGGTGTATCCGGCTGTCAGATCGTATTCACTTGAACGCTCCGCATAGTAACGCGTTGTGTCATTGATTAATGACATACTTCTTTCTTGTCTTGAATTTCAATTAAGCAAAACTGTTATTCCTCATTTTTGCAGAAAAATATACAGCCTGCCTTTCCAGTTGTAGCTTGGGCCAAAGAGCAGGTCGAGTTTGCCGTCTCCATTGAAGTCTGCGGTCTCAAGCCGGCTTCGTGAGCCGTACATAATCTTATACGGTTTGGTCGGCGCTACTTCTTTGCCGGCGGTCAGTTTGGGTTGTGTGTCGGTGCCAATATTGGCATAGAAAGTACATTTTCCGGTATTGTCGATGCACAGCAGGTCGTCTTTCCCGTCTTTGTCCCAATCCGTCACCATCGTGGAAACTTCGGGGCCGGCGTTTATTTCTTTTGAATCCGCGGCCAGCTTCACAGGGGGACCGAACTCATACTTTCCTTCAATCCCTTTATTGAGTAACAACTCAACGCCGCCGCTGTCAAGACCAACAAGAATATCATCGTTGCCATCATGGTTCCAGTCACAGCCGGCGATTCTGCAGCGTTTTTCGGTGCAGGCATATTTTTCGCCATCGACGTTCACATAATCGCCTTTGTAGCCGCCGATTTGCCCATAATTGTTAATCATGACCGAGTCATTTTGACCGTCATTATTAAAATCGAAATTTTGTTTTAATTGCTTTTGTCCCCAGCGTATCGGCCAGCCGTCGGCTTTGAGCTGAATTTCATCCTGGAATTCGGGTTTGGCGTCTGTTCCGATATTTTCAAAGTAACGAACCACTCCAAATTCATCAGCCGTAAGAAGATCTTTCTTCTTATCGCCATTCCAGTCGCAGACTGTGACATCGCAACGCATGCCGCCTTTGAATGGTTTACCGTTTTTGAATGTAAGCTCTTGGACGCTGGCAAATTCAGGTTCTTTTAAGGTGCCGGTATTGAGTATAATCTGCACATTACCGTATTCCATCCCGACGACCAAATCAAGTTTGCCATCGTTGTTCCAATCGACAATATCCGGCTTGGCACGCGTTTTGGAATTCACCCGTTCAGGGTCATTTCCGGAAAAAAGTTCACCGTCAATATGGAGCTTTGTTAATTCATTAAAAACAGGTTTGGCGTTTGTTCCCTCGTTGAAGTAAAAGAAGATTTCACCGTTGGCATCGCCGATAACGAGGTCTTTTTTATTATCACCGTTGAAGTCCGCGACACGCGGACGAGCGCCTTGACATCACCATCCGCTCACACGAATGGGTTGGCCTTTGGCCGTCAGTATTTCGCCGTCCTCAAACAGGGGCTTATCATTTGTCCCTTTGTTGGCAAAAACATATACCGTTCCACCACCTTTGAATGTACCTGCAACCAGGTCCATGACCCCGTCTTCATTCCAGTCAACAGCGCAAGGGCACGCGGTAGAGCCAAGCGCCAGCGGCTTACCGCTAAATAACACCTCTTTTCCTTTTTCCAGTATTGTATATTGGGGCCGTTCTTTCGTTTCAGCAGTTTCGACCGGTTCTGCTCGTTGAGTGGCAGAATCTTGAATGTTATTGGCGGTTTGGCTGTTATCCGGAGAATTTTGTTTAGCTTTTTGCCAATGAAGGATTGCAGACATTGAGACGATTGCTGCGAAGAGTACGATAAGTAGCAGTTTTTTCATGCTTATTTTCCTCAAAGAATTTCGTCGTTGAGCGGCCGGAATAGCCCCCTGTATCCCAATTATCTGGCGATAAGGAAGGACGGTCAAGTGAAATTCCGGAAAATTCATGTCTTGTCTGGGAAATGCCCAGAAATACCTCGCTTATATTGGAATCGGCATTACTACTGCTCCAGTGTTTTGATGACCTCCTGAATAAACCCGGCAATTTGGGTTTTCATTTCTTTCGGGTCGTCGAGGTTGTCTTCGATCATCTTCACGATTCGGCTGCCGATGATGACGCCGTCCGCACCCGCGTCGGCGACTTCGGCGGCGTGTTCGGGCGTGCTGATTCCGAAACCGACACAAATGGGTTTGTCAGTGTGGGCTTTGAGCCGGGCAATTAACGGCTTGACCTGGTCAGATAGACCTGTCCGCGCACCTGTAATGCCCATCAGCGAGACGGTATAGATAAAGCCGGTGGTTTGGGCGGCAATTTTCTCGATACGGTCCTCGGCGGTATTGGGTGTGACCATAAAGACCGTCTCTAACCCGGCAGCGGTTGCTGCGGGGGCGATTTCGTCGGCATCATCCACGGTTAAATCCGCCACCAGCACACTCGTGCCGCCGGCGGCTTTGAAATCCACAAAGAACTTTTCCACACCGTATTGATAGATCAGGTTATAATAAACCAGCAGGCCAATCGGGACAGGCTTATAGTCCGTTACTTTTTTGATAAAGTCGATCGCTTTGGCCGGTGTCATGCCCGCTTCCATGGCGCGAATATCAGCTTTTTGGATGGTCGGGCCGTCCGCGACGGGGTCGGAGAAGGGAATGCCCAGTTCCAATACATCCGCTCCGGCGTCGATCGCGGCTTTCACCAGTTCGAGGCTTAAGTTTTCGTTCGGGTCGCCAATCACAAAAAATGGAATCAACGCTGCTCGGTTCAGATTATTAAGTAGGTCTTGATAGTGTCCCATGCTTGCCTCACAAAATGTTATATCGAATAAGAAAAAGTATTTTCTGTTGCTGACCGACGCTGTTCGACGATGGAAACGTCTTTGTCGCCGCGGCCGGAGAGATTGACGACAACGACGGCGTCTTTATCCAGCGTACCTTTCAGCGACACCAGGTGCGCAAGTGCGTGTGAGCTTTCCAGAGCCGGGATAATCCCTTCAGAACGGGTGAACAGCTCAAAGACGTCCAGCACCTGTTCGTCGGAAACGGCAAAATACTTGGCCCGGCCGGTTTCTTTCAGATGGGCGTGTTCGGGGCCGACACCCGGATAGTCCAGTCCTGCAGAGATGCACTCGGTCTCATGGATTTGCCCGTTTTCGTCCTGCAGGACCAGTGTTTGTGCACCATGCAGGACGCCGACAGAGCCTTTGACCAGTGTGGCGCAGTGATGGTCGGTATCCAGTCCTTGTCCGCCGCCTTCGACGCCGACCAGCTCGACTTCTGTATCATCGAGAAAGCCGGAAAAGATGCCGATGGCGTTGGAACCGCCGCCGACACAGGCAACGACTTTATCCGGCAGGCGTCCGACTGTCTCTAAACATTGAGCACGGGCTTCGGTGCCGATGGGCGACTGGAAATGCCGCACGATCGTTGGGAACGGGTGCGGTCCGCCGGCAGTACCGAACAGGTAGAACGTATCTTCAACATGGCTTGTCCAGTAACGCAGTGCGTCATTAATAGCGTCTTTCAAGGTGCAGGTTCCGCCGGAAACGCTGATGACTTCGGCGCCGCACAACTGCATTTTATGAACATTGACATTCTGGCGGGCGACATCGACCGATCCCATAAAGATTTTGGTTTCCATGCCGAACAGGGCACCGATCATCGCGGTGGCCAGTCCGTGCTGGCCGGCGCCGGTTTCGGCAATAAGCTTCTTTTTGCCCATGTATTTTGCCAGCAGTGCCTGCCCGAGAGCGTTGTTGACCTTGTGGGCGCCGCCATGCAGCAGGTCTTCCCGTTTGACATAGACCTGATAGCCAACGTGTTCGCTGAACCGTTTGGCGTGGTACAGCGGTGTCGGCCGGCCCGCATAAGTGCGGTACAGTTCGTCCAGCTCAGCGACGAACGCCGGATCTTTGTGGTATTTATCAAAACCCGCCTCGATATCTTCCAGTGCGGGGATTAAAACCTCGGGGACATAAAAGCCGCCGAATTGTCCATATCTTCCTTTTGATTTCATGTTGCCGCCTTTGTTCCTGTGAAATTGTGGATGTTTTCAAAAAGTTGTTTCATTTTTGCGTGATCTTTTTTGCCCGGCTCTGATTCGATGCCGCTGCAGATGTCAACTCCATAGACATTTTGTGCCAGTGCCTCATGGACGTTGTCGGGGGTGATACCGCCCGCTAAAAAGATTCGCTGGGGGCAGTCTTTCACCAGCGTCCAGTTAAATGTTTTTCCCGTACCGCCATACAGAGCCGGATCAAACGCGTCAAATAGCAGGGCCGATGTGCGATACTCCTGTGCCTGCTGAATGGAGTCTGCCGACTGGACGCGAATGGCCTTGATGGTTTGCAGATTCCGTACTCTGAACCGATTGCAGAATTCCGGTGTTTCGTCTCCATGAAACTGAACCCAATTGATGAGCCCCGGGTTAATGAGATTACGAATCTCACTGATTCCCGCATTAACAAAGACGCCGGCGATATCGACATGGCCGGGAAGTTTGGTGATAATGTCAATAGCTTTGGCCGGGGCGATATAACGTGGGCTTTTTGGGAAAAAGTTAAAGCCCAGGATATCGGCTCGCAGTTCGATGGCGGCCTCGGCGTCTTCCTGGTTTGTGATGCCGCAGATTTTGACTTTGACAGAGTTCATGGATCAGGCACCTGCCTCTCTGTTGCTCAGTTCGACAAACATCTCCAGGCATTTAAGGGCGGCGCCGCTAGTAACGGCCTGGTCAGCTTTTTCGATACCTTCCACGAAATTGCTTGCCAGGCCTGCAATCATAATCGCTGCGGCGGCATTCAGCAGGACGATATCTTTTCTCGGTCCCGTTTCACTGCCTGCGAGAATGTCCTGAATAATTGTTGCGTTGGCCGCCGCGTCGCCGCCCGCCAAATCATTAAAATCTGCGACGTGAATGCCATATTGGGTTGGGTCCAGTGTTTCACTGCAAACTTCACCGTTCTCCAGGTGCATGATTTTACTCGGTCCCATGGTGCTGAGTTCGTCCAGTCCGTTGCTGTGGACGACCATCGCACGTTTAAGGCCCAGCATTTTCAGCGTTTCAACAATCCTTGGCATCAGTGATTCGTCAGCAACGCCCATCACCTGTGCTTCGGCCTTTGCGGGATTGGCCAGCGGGCCGAGAATGTTGAATGCCGTGCGGAAATCCAGGCTCTGACGAACCGGTTGGACATGTTTCATTGCAGGGTGATAGTGCGGGGCGAACATG
>JANQGW010000065.1 GCA_028282905.1 Sedimentisphaerales bacterium
CCGATGCCAAAGGCGGTACCGATTCTTTCACGGCTGATAAGATCATCCTTGCGACCGGTTCCGTTCCCGCCCGCATTCCCGGCTGGCCGACCGATCCGAATTATGTCTGCACTTCTGACGAGGCCCTGCACTGGAAAGAACTGCCCAAACGCCTGCTGATCGTCGGCGGCGGTGTCATCGGCTGCGAATTCGCATGCATGATGCACGAATACGGCGTCGAAGTCACGATTGTCGAATTGATGGACTCACTGCTGCCGGAAATGGAAACGGCCCTGGGCCAGTCGCTGGCTTCCGTTTTCGCCAAACGCGGCATCGGCATCTACACTGGAGTTGGCGTTGACGGACTGAATGTGAAAGGTGATGTCGTTGAAGCTGCCATTTCCAATGGTGACACGCTGACCGTTGATAAAGTACTGGTCGCCACCGGCCGCAAGCCGAATACGCAGGACATCGGCCTCGATACTATCGGCCTCGAAACCGACCGCGGCTTCATCCGAGTCAACGATAAAATGGAAACTGCCGTTGAGAATTATTATTGTATTGGCGATGCTAACGGCCGCTGCCTGCTGGCACACGCCGCCAGTGCACAGGGCGAAGTTGCCGTCGAAAATGCACTGGGTAGCAGCAAAGAACAAACCCGTCCGGTTCCGAATGCTGTTTACACCTTCCCGGAAATCGCCTCTGTTGGCCTGACAACCAAGCAGGCCGCTCAGCAGGGTATTCCGATCCGTGTTGGCGATTTCCCGATTGGCCACCTTGGCAAAGCCATGGCCGTTGGCGAAGAATTCGGCTTTGTAAAAGTTATTCGCCACTTTGAAGACGACAGCCTGCTTGGCGTTCACATGATTGGCCACAATGCCACTGAAATCATTGAAAGTGCAGCAGCCATGCTCACACTGAAGGCAAGCGCAAAAGACCTGGCGGAAATGATCTTTGCCCATCCGACCCTGTCGGAAGCGGTCAAAGAAGCTGCCGAAGACGCCTTCCAGTCGGCATTGCATCTGCCGCCCCGAAAATTAACCAAGGTCGCCGCCGATATCGAAGAGATTAAATAGAATATTTTAATAGCATAGTGTGTCATTCCCGCGAAGGCGGGAATCCAGAAGCTCAAGCTTACAACAAGAACAGCTGGGATACTTTAGTTTAATGCAAAACACGCAAGCAACGCAATTTTTAAAAGAACTGGCAACCGTCGATGAAATTACAGCCGATGTCCAAAACGGCATCGGTTTCGCGGGCTCGTTGACCTATAACACCCATATTCATCTGCCGCCAAACTTTTCAGCCTTTGAAACCGTTCAGCAGGCCGTGGATCTGGCCGCCGAACAGGGCGTCAAGGTACTTGGCGTCGGCAATTATTATGATTATTCTGTCTACTGTGAGTTTGTTGCAGCCGTTCAGGTAAAGGGTATTTTTCCGCTTTTCGGCACCGAGATTATCGCCCTGGAAACCGACCTCCAGAAGCAGGATATCCGCATTAATGACCCCGGCAACCCCGGCAAATACTACATCTGCGGAAAAGGCATCAGTCAGTTTGAAACCCTCTCTAAAAAGGCCGACGATTACCTCTCGACCATTCGCCAAAACGATGCGCAGCGAATGCGTGAAATGACCGACAAAATGGCTGTTACCTTCAGCGATTGCGGCATTGATACCGGCCTGAATGAAGCTGCTGTCATCGCCCGAATCGTTGCACGCCACGGCTGCGATGCCGATGTGGTGACTTTGCAGGAACGCCATCTGGCACAGGTTTTCCAGGAGGCCTTCTTCGAGAAAATTCAATTGGATAGCCGCGTTCAGAAATTGACAGATTTGTTCGGGCAGATTCCAAAATCGGCCCCGCATGATGCCGTCGGAATCCAGAACGAAATTCGTTCCCACCTGATGAAAGCGGGCAAATCCTGTTTCGTGCCGGAAACTTTTGTGAATCTGGCCCAGGCCAAAGAGCTGATTACAGAACTTGGCGGCATTCCCTGTTACCCGGTGTTGGCCGATGGTTCATCGCGACGCTGCGAATATGAAACACCGCTGGAAGGCCTGATCGATACTCTCAAGTCCAATGATTATGCCATGGCCGAATTTATTCCCGTTCGCAACCAGCCGGACGTGTTGACCGAATACGTCAAGGCAATCCGAGCTGCGGGTATTGTGGTGGTTGCCGGCACAGAGCATAACACACTCGACCTGCTGCCCATTACCCCGACTTGCGTCGGCGGCAAAGACATTCCGCAGGAAGTCAACGACATCTTCGAAGAGGGCGTCTATGTACTGGCTGCCCACGCCTTCTTCAAGGCTCATCAGCAGGGTGGTCTTCTGGAGCAGTCCACCGACCGCGAAGAAACCATCCGCCGCTTCGCCGACATCGGCAGGGCGGTATTGGCTCGATATTTCAAATAATAATGACAGAAAAGGATTTTTAGAATGACCGATAGTACGGCCCATAACGTAAATAGCATAGCCCCTGCGATTCGCGTGCTCGCGGCTAAAGACAGTGTATGCCCCCTCGTTCGTTTCAGTGAACAGGTCGATTCAGATGCTCCGAAAATCACACTGTCCGACGAGGCAGCCGCCGAACAGGTGATTAACACATTGAATGAAGCTGCTCCATTTGAATCAAAGCTTGCCGTCGAAGGGGTTGGCACCTTTGAAATGATTTGGGATGAGAACCTGGCTGGCCGAGTTGCCGGCAAAGTTATTATCGTTACCGGTGCTGCTCAGGGCTTCGGCCTGGAAATCGCTCAAAATCTGGCCGCACAAGGTGCTTACGTTGTTCTGGCCGATATCAATGCCGATGAGGCCCAAAAACAAGCCGATTTGCTTCGAAATCAATACGGCAGCGACCGAGCCATGGCAATTGCAATGAACGTGACCGATTTAGCTTCGATTGAAGCGGCAATCAGCGAAGTCATCACTTTCTATGGCGGCTTTGACGCCTTTATCTCCAACGCCGGCGTCCTCAAGGCCGAGAGCGTTAAGACCCAGCCGGAAAAGGACTTCGAGTTTTCAACTGCGGTTAATTACAAAGGCTATTTTCTGTGTACTCAGGTTGCGTCAAAGATTCTTGCTCTCCAGCATCAAGCCAACCCAGCTTACAGAAGCGACATCATTCAGATTAATTCCAAGTCCGGCCTTGTTGGCTCTAATCGTAACGCCGCTTATGCAGGAAGTAAATTCGGCGGTATCGGCTTGACCCAGTCCTTCGCACTGGAACTGATCGAAGACGGTATCAAGGTCAACTCGATCTGCCCGGGCAACTTCTTCGACGGCCCGCTCTGGTCCAATCCGGACAACGGCCTGTTCGTCCAGTACCTGCGAACCGGCAAAGTCCCCGGCGCCAAAACCATCGAAGACGTCAAACGCTTCTACGAAGCCAAAGTCCCGATGCGCCGCGGCTGCACCACGCCCGACGTGATGGCGGCGGTGTATTACCTCATCGAACAACAATACGAAACCGGCCAGGCCGTCCCCGTTACCGGCGGTCAGGTCATGCTCCACTAAAAAGTAAACATAGAATCCAGTATGGTATCGTGTCATTCCGAGCGAAGCCGAGGAATCTGTTTAAATAGCATCGCCAAAGGCGATTCCTTAAATAATTCGTGTAAATCCATGGTTCTTCTAAAAAGCAGAGAAAGCAGAAAAAGTAAAAACTCAGCTCCAAGCTGACATTTTGAAAAGGATAAAAAGATGGAACAGACACTCCCACAAACTCAGCAGGCTATCCAACTGGTCGGCGGCGATGAGCTGATTCGCAATACCGAAAAGCCCATGATAGCCCCGGGGCCGCACCAGATTATACTGAAAGTCGATGCGGTTGGCCTGTGTTTCTCAGATTTGAAACTGCTCAAGCAGTTCGACAAACACGCCCGCAAAAGCGAAGTCGTCTCCGGTATCGACCCGAAGATTTTAGCCGAGATCCCCAGCTATCGTCCCGGCACTGAACCGACCGTTCCCGGCCACGAAACATTTGGTACGATTGTCGCCGTTGGCGATAAGGTGACCCGTCACACTGCTGGTCAGCGTGTACTTGTGCAAACCGATTACCGCTGGCTGCCGACCGCCGGGTCCAACTCGGCCTTTGGTTACAGTTTTGAAGGCGGCCTCCAGCAGTATGTCCTGCTGGATGAGCGTGTCATTGTTGATCCCGACCGTGACGAAAGTTTCCTCATTCCGGTCGAAAAGGATATGAGCGCTTCGGCGATTGCCCTCGTTGAGCCGTGGGCATGCGTCGAAAGCTCCTACATCACCGAAGAACGCAACACGATTCTTTCCGGCGGTAAACTGCTGGTCGTCGTCGATGCCGACCGAGCCGTTGATGGTCTTGCAGAAAGTTTCGACCCGGCAGGAAAGCCTGCTACAGTGACCGTTTTCGGAACCGATGCAATTGAAGGCCTTGACGTGAACGTCGCTGATGATTTGGAAAGTTTACCGGCAGAATCCTTTGACGATATCGTCTATTTTGGCTCGAATGCCGCGACGATTGAAGTAATTGACGGAAAACTGGGTGTACAGGGCATAATCAATATCGTTCTCGGCGGCAACACCATTGGCCGTGATGCCAATATCAGCGTCGGCCGGACTCATTATGGCCTGACCCGCTGGATTGGCACGGGCGGAACCAATGCCGCCGAAAGCTATAAGAACATTCCCGCTGACGGCGAAATTCGCGAAGGTGACAACACGCTCATTATCGGTGCCGCTGGTCCTATGGGCCAGATGCACACGATTCGCCTGATTTGTGCTGGTGTTGAAGGCCTGTCCATTGTTGGCACTGACTTTGACGACGAGCGCCTCGAATCACTCGCCGAAAAGGCCGCCCCGATGGCTCGCGAACGAAATGTCGAGTTGTCACTGGTCAACCCCAAGACAAATCCGGTCAACGAGAAGTTCAGCTACTTCGCGATTATGGCACCAGTCGCTCCGCTGGTGGCCCAGGCGGTCAAAGACAGCAAACAAGGGGCTTTGATTAACATCTTCGCCGGTATTCCCGCCAGCGTCAAACAGGACATCGACCTGGACACCTACATCACCAATCGCTGCTTCATGTTTGGCACCAGCGGTTCGCGCCTTAAGGATATGAAGATTGTGCTGGAGAAGGTACTTGCTGAACAGCTCAACACAGACTTTTCAGTTGATGCGGTTAGCGGCATGGCCGGGGCGATTGACGGCATTCGGGCGGTTGAAGCCCGCACATTGGCCGGCAAGATCATCGTCTATCCGCAGTTGGCGGAGTTGCCGCTGACGCCGGTAACGGAACTGGCCGAAAAATACCCAACGGTTGCCGAAAAACTCAGCGGCGGCATCTGGACCAAAGAAGCCGAACAGGAACTGCTCGAAAAAGCGGCTGATTAAATCAATGGCACCGCATTTTGTCATGCCGGGCTTGACCCGGCATCCAGTGCGAAATGAATGGATGACCGCCTTTGCGGAAATGGTGCAAAAGAAATTGCCTCATGAGAATTTAATGAAATCAGCATAAGAAGTGTTTAAGAATTAAAAAAGCAGGCAAAGAGTTATTATCTTCGCCTGCTTTTTTTGTGATGTATTTATTCTGAAACCGGTTTGTTCCAGTCCGGCTTGATCTTTTCCTGAATGCACCAGCAGTCATACAGCACCAGTGCCGCCATGCTTTCGATGACAGGGATAATCCGCGGCACAATGCAGGGGTCGTGACGGCCGTGGGTTTCGATCTCGCGGGTGTTGCCGTCGGTGTCAATTGTTGTTTGCGGCTTGGCAATCGACGACGTGGGTTTGACGGCGATTCGCATGTAAATATCCTGGCCGGTCGAAATGCCGCCGGTAATTCCGCCGGCATTGTTGGTCAGGTGCTTGCCATCGGCCATGTTGTCATTGGACTGGCTGCCGCGCATCCGGCTCAGGTCAAAGCCTCGGCCGATTTCAATGCCCTTGGTCGCGCCTAAGGTCATAATTGCATAGCACAGCCGCGCGTCCAGTTTGCCGAAGACCGGGTCGCCGAGTCCCGCCGGAAGCCCCGAAATCTCCAATTTGACGATCCCGCCGACCGAATCGGTATCATCCTTGGCTGCGATGATCGCCGCTTCCATTTCTTTGGCCGCTTCGGCGTCTGCACAGCGTACCGGGTTTTTCTCAATCACGGAGTAATCACATGTTTCCGCGGGAATGCCTTCGATTTCGACTGAGTGAGCGATGATCTGGACGCTTTTTTCTTCCAGCCATTTGCGGGCAAATGCTCCGGCCATGACGCGGCCGGCTGTTTCTCGTCCCGATGAACGTCCACCGCCGCGATGGTCACGAATGCCGTATTTTTCATAAAACGTAAAATCCGCGTGTCCGGGCCTGAACAGGTCTTTGATGCCTTCATACTTGGACGAATCGTGGTCCCGATTGAAAATCACCATCGCGATCGGTGCGCCGGTGGTTTTACCCTCGAAGACGCCGGATAAAATCTCGACGCGGTCCTTTTCATCCCGCGGCGTGACAACCTCGCTTTGGCCGGGGCGTCGGCGGTTCAGCTGCGTCTGGATATACACCTCATCGACCTCGATACCGGGTTCGACGCCGTCCAGAACCGCACCGATGGCCGGGCCGTGGCTTTCGCCAAAGGTCGTCACCCGGATGATCTCGCCGAAGGTATTGGCCGCGACCGAACGGACAGCCATTTCCCGGCTGATGCGTTCGAAGATTGTCTCAGTAATCTCGTCGGTACTGCATCCGGCGGTATCGACGACAATATCAGCAAAGGACACCAGCAGCGCATCACGCTTTGCCAGCGTCTTGGCGTGCTGTTCTTTCGCGTCCGCTCCCTGCAGCCACGGCGGCAGCCCATCGTTTTCCATCCGGCTCCAGATTTCCTCGGCGTCGCCAGTCAGATAAATCAGGATGGTGTTATTCCGCATAGCCCGCCGGCTGTCCGAATCCATCAAACTCGACCCGCCGCAGACGATCAGTGCCCAGTCCACCTCTTCCAGAGACTGAATGACCTCTTTTTCCGCCGCCCGGAACGCCTGCTCGCCGTGTTCGATATACAGCTGCCGGCACGTCTGCCGCTGTCCGGCGGTTTTTTCAAAATGTGACTCGATTAGTTCATCAGTTTCGATCAGCTCAAGCCCAAGCCGACTGTGCAGCTGACGCCCGATCGTGCTTTTACCAACGCTTTTTGGCCCTGCAATCACAATTTTCATAATATTTCACTCTTTCTTGACTATGTATTTGCCCGAAAAAGGGCGGTTATTCCATTTTCAAGGGATTTAAACTCCATAGCATACCAAAACCACCAAAAAAATCAAGTTTTCCCGTATCCAATGTTGTGGGCAGTTATCTATACTGTCAAATGATGGCCTGTATAGCTTTTATGACAGGATGAACGGGATTTACAAGGATTTTAAAGTGTGTATTTGCGATATTCCCGGTATAATGCTGGAGTATTGTTGGAGAATTGCTGCTGAAGTGGAAGGGCTGGTTTAGGGAGGCACGTTTTGTTTTAGAAAGAGATGTCGTTAAAGCGCAGAAGTTAACAAGAAGATTGAAAATGAAGCGAGGCTATGAAAGAAGAAATCAATCAAAACAAGGCTGGTGAGGAATGCGTTGCTCCTCCGTATGTGAAGCCATTGACTGCTAATAACAAAATAGTAATTGTTCTTTTTGGTGTTATTATACCTGTTCTTGCTTTCATGATAAATTACTATTCTAGTTCGCAGATGCGAATGTTCAATTTGTTTTATAGCACTGGAGCAATGCTTTTGCTGCCCCGGACAGCATACCTCTATATTACAGTTGGATCAGGGATTACGGCTATACTGCTTTGGACATTTTACTTTCATAAAAAAAAGTGTTACGGTGGTTTCTTTGCCGGCATATTTATATTCAATGCACTATTTTGCCTGGCCTTTGGCATCGCAGGTGTTATTCGGTTTTTAATTATTCCTGTTTGGTTTCCTCCTTTTTGCGCGGCTTTAGTATTACTTTTTTGCAGTGTAAGGTCTTTAAAAATGGCCCGGACTGTCATGTCAAAAAAAAGAGTGATAGCTTCAGCTTTTGCCGGGGTGGTTTTGGTTATTGTCTTATCGTTAGCCATTATAAGGCAGCCGTGGGGATTTGTTAGGCATTTACCGGACGCAAGGGGGGCGGATTTCAGCTATATGGATTTGAGTGATCTTTTTGTTGAAGGTGGTTCTGGAGTGTCTTTCGAAGGCGCAGATTTCAATCATGCGAATCTCAGAAATTCTTCGTTTGTGCATTGCAGAATTATTATGCAAAATGTGAATATGGAAGGTGCGGATTTGACGGGGGTGTGTTTGTCCGGAGTTGACTTTGAAGATTCTAATTTTAGCGGGGCTAATCTGAATGATGCCGAGGTGTATCAGGTCGATTTTATCGGTGTGGATTTTCAGGACGCACGCTTGGGATTTGAAGCACAAGGACGTATTTTCATGGATAATGCCAATCTATGTGGTGCTGATTTAACTCAATTGAAAAACATTGGAGGGGTTTACAGTTGGCGAGGAGCCAAGTACGATTCATCAACTCTTTGGCCTGAGAATTTTGATCCG
This sequence comes from Sedimentisphaerales bacterium, assembly GCA_028282905.1. Taxonomy (GTDB): domain Bacteria; phylum Planctomycetota; class Phycisphaerae; order Sedimentisphaerales; family Anaerohalosphaeraceae; genus 4572-13. The sequence goes on from JANQGW010000065.1 coordinate 8,529, forward strand.
AATTACCATGGCATGATTCTTATACAGAGTAAACAAAATAATCTGCGAGATTCCTTGTTGTGGAAAGACCTTACTTCTGAATCACGAGAACGTATTCATCGGGCTAGGGTTTATGTAGAAGTCATCCCCTAACCCTCCTTAGGAGGATTAGGATGCAGCCAAGTTGCACCATGGCCAGAAAGTTTTTAAGATGATATTCATAACGAACAACCAG